>CAZOUH010000026.1:0-11688 GCA_964582935.1 uncultured Paludibacter sp. | reverse complement strand
ACAGTAAGTCTTATTTGCACAATTGATGAGCGCTTCCACTTAATTTTTGTACTTTTGCA
Organism: uncultured Paludibacter sp.; assembly: GCA_964582935.1. Taxonomy (GTDB): domain Bacteria; phylum Bacteroidota; class Bacteroidia; order Bacteroidales; family Paludibacteraceae; genus Paludibacter. Next base: position 11,629 of record CAZOUH010000026.1, on the reverse strand, counting down.
AGCGAATTTATGATTTAATATGCAAATCGAATTTTACGTCTATTTTCAAACACAATGGGGCAGTAGCCTGAATTTGTTGCTGCAAGAGCGTGACGAACTGGGAAATGTGTGTCTAGTTAGCCAACAGATGTGCTGTGGAAACAATTCAGTTTGGAGCTGTAAACTCACATCAAACAGTCAGCTTGCTGTTATTCGCTATCAGTATGAGTTGGTTGACAGCACCGGTAAATCGACCCGGGAGTGTGGTAATATTCGAGAAGTTCATCTTCCCAAGGGTATGCAAAACGTAAAAATTTACGATTTGTGGCGCGATGAAGTGGAGCAAAGCCCTTTTGCTTCAACGCTGTTTAGTCGTTGCTTTTTCAAAAGAGAAACACATTCAATCAAACAAAAAACCAATGGGAATCTCAATATTAATCTTTTTGCACCGCAGATTGAACCTGCACAATATGTGGCAATTGTCGGTAATCAAGAAGTGTTGGGTAGTTGGGATGTAAACAAAAAACTCAGGTTGGATGAATCCCGCTTTCCGGTTTGGTCAATCACCTTGGATGTAAAGCAAATCAGTTTTCCTTTGGAGTATAAATTTGTGCTTGTCGATTCAACTACAGATGAGGTGCTCGCTTGGGAAGAGGGAGAAAATAGAAAGCTGGCTTGGCTTTCATCAGACGAATACCACATCATCAATGATGAAAATTTGCAGACCTCTCTTCCTCGTTGGAGGGCTTCCGGTGTTGCTATACCGGTCTTTTCGCTTCGCAGTAAACAAAGTTTTGGTGTGGGTGATTTTCATGATTTGAAACTCATGGTTGACTGGGCTAAAATTACCGGGCAACGCATGATTCAAATTTTGCCAATTAACGATACGACTTTAACTCATTCCAATACTGATTCTTATCCTTATAATGCGGTGTCTGTTTATGCCCTGCATCCTCTGTATTTGCATGTTGAATCTATTGGAAAAATAACAAATCCAAAGCTTAAAGCCTATTTTAATCAACAAAAAAAGATATTAAATGCTCAAGCTCATGTTGATTATCAACAAGTGATGCGCGTGAAATGGGAGTATTTTCGTGAACTTTATAATCAGTCCGCAGAAGAACTTTTTAAGACACCTGCTTTTAAGCAGTTTTTCAAAAACAATAAATCTTGGTTAGTACCGTACGCTGCCTTCTCTTACTTAAGAGATCAATATGGTACAGCTGAATTTACGACATGGAGCGAACACTCAGCCTATAACCCACAGGCAATTCAGAAATTAGCCTCTAAGAGGAATAAAGATTTTGATCAGATAGCCATCTATTATTTTTTGCAGTTTCATCTTGACAAGCAACTTACGGAAGCACATGAATATGCCTTGCAGCAAGGAGTTGCTATCAAAGGGGATATTCCTATTGGTGTTAGTCCAAATAGTGTGGAGGTGTGGACAGATCCTGAGCTTTTCAATACCCATGCACAAGCTGGTGCCCCTCCCGATGATTTTGCAGTCAGCGGACAGAATTGGTCATTCCCGACTTACAATTGGGATAGGATGGAGAAAGATCAATATGCTTGGTGGAAACAACGTTTCCATCACTTAGAAAAGTATTTTGACGCGTACAGAATAGATCATATGTTGGGCTTTTTTCGTATATGGGAAATTCCTGAAAATGATGTATGGGCATTAAAAGGTCAGTTTAATCCGGCACTTCCCCTTACTATCGAAGAAATTGCCAAAAAGGGATTGTCATGGGATAAAAATAGATTTTTAAAACCCTATCTGAAAAAACATATTTTACAAGCAGTATTTGGTGATTTGGCAGCGCATGCCATCCGGCAGTTTTTTGAAGTTGATGGAGAACTTACCTATCGTTTCAAACCTGAGTTTGACACGCAAAAAAAGATTCAAGCACATTTTGAAACCTTTGGTACATCAATCAGTAAAGAGAATTATCTATTAAGAGATGGTTTGTTTCAACTTCATAGTGAGGTCCTTTTTGTTGAAGATACTCATCAGTCCAGTACTTACCATCCACGCATTACCGTTCAGAAAACATTGTCTTATCAAGATTTGTCTGAATCAGACCGTCGATTGATTCACGATATTTATGTAGATTATTTTTACGTTCGACATAATTCATTTTGGAAGGAACAGGCAATGAAAAAACTGCCTGCCTTGATTGCATCCAACAAGATGCTGGCATGTGGTGAAGACCTTGGTATGTTACCCGATTCGGTTCCGGAAGTGATGCAAAAGCTTGAAATCCTCAGTTTGGAAATTCAACGTATGCCCAAACAAAGTAACAAGACATTTGCCCTTCCGCAAGATGCCCCTTATCTATCCGTATGTTCTACTTCAACGCACGATATGACTCCCATACGTGCCTGGTGGCTGGAAAACAGACAGTTAACACAGCAATATTACAATGAGGTTTTAGGATTAGAAGGTGAAGCACCGGAACAGTGCGAACCTTGGATAGCAGAACAGATCATTCGTCAGCATGTAGCCTCAAATGCTATGTGGGTAATACTGCCTTGGCAAGACTGGATGGCAATGGATGGAGATTTGAGGCAAGAAGATCCTTGGTCTGAACGCATCAATATACCCAGTGACCCGCAACATTTCTGGTCGTACCGCATGCACATGAATTTAGAAGACTTACTGAAAGCTACATCTTTCAATGAAAAAATAAAGAAAATCAATAACAACAGATATGACTGATCAAAGATACGACCGCCGCGGTGTTTCGGCTTCAAAAGAAGATGTGCACAATGCCATTAAAAACATTGATAAGGGCTTATATCCCAAAGCATTTTGTAAGATAATTCCCGATTATTTGGGAAATGATCCCGAATATTGTAATATCATGCATGCTGATGGGGCAGGGACAAAATCGGCATTGGCTTATGTGTATTGGAAAGAAACCGGCGATTTGACCGTTTGGAAAGGCATTGCACAAGATGCTTTAATCATGAATGTAGATGATTTGTTGTGCGTGGGAGCCACTGACAATATTTTACTTTCTTCCACTATCGGAAGAAATAAAAATTTGATTCCCGGAGAAGTAATTTCAGCCATCATCAATGGTACCAACGAATTGGTTGAGGAACTTTCGACCATGGGTGTCAATATTTATCCGACCGGTGGAGAGACTGCGGATGTGGGTGATTTGGTGCGTACTGTGATTGTTGACAGCACCGTTACTTGTCGCATGAAAAGAGCTGATGTGATTGATAATGCCAATATCCGCCCGGGTGATGTGATTGTAGGGTTGTCGTCATCAGGACAAGCGAGCTACGAGCAGACATACAATGGCGGAATGGGTAGTAACGGCTTGACATCAGCCCGTCATGATGTGTTTGCACATTATTTGGCAGCTAAGTTTCCTGAAAGTTTTGACCCTGCGATTCCTCAGGATTTGATTTATTCAGGTACGAAAAAACTGACCGATATTATTGCAGATACCGGTTTGGATGCCGGTAAGTTAGTGCTTTCTCCCACGAGAACCTATGCCCCTGTCATTAAAAAGATATTGCAAGAATTACGTCCGGTCGTTCACGGCATGGTGCATTGCTCTGGCGGTGCACAAACCAAAATTCTACATTTTATAGATAAGCTGAAAGTTATAAAAAATAATCTTTTCCCTGTCCCGCCGCTCTTTGAGTTGATACAGCAAGAATCAGGTACCCCTTGGAAAGAGATGTACAAAGTCTTCAATATGGGACACCGCATGGAGATTTATTTACCTGCTGAATATGCTGATCAGGTGATAGCTATTTCTCAATCGTTTGATATTGATGCTCAGATAGTTGGATTCGTTGATCAAGCTGAAAGTCCCGAATTGGTCATTGAAAGTCCGTATGGAACCTTTTGTTATTAGAGTTTGATCAAAAAGCTGATGTTGCTTGTGAAAAGCTTGACAGCTATTGCTAATAGAATGATTCCGAAAAATTTTCTGATGACATATATGCCGGCTTCCCCGATAAGTTTTTCGATGCGGTCGGTTGATTTTAATACCAAATAGACAAAAGCCATATTGAGTACCAAGGCGATAAGTATATTTTCTAAGCTGTATTCTGCTCTCAAGGCAACAAGAGTTGTAAAAGAACCGGGTCCTGCTATCAACGGGAAAGCCAAAGGCACAATAGAAAAAGTATTTTTGGGTGCTTTTTGATTGCGAAAAATTTCAATGTCCAATATCATTTCAATGGCAAAGATAAAGATTATCAATGCTCCGGCTACGGCGAAAGACTCAATGTCAACTCCAAAAAGTTTGAGTACGCCTTCCCCCGTAAACAAAAACAAAATCAAGATAATCAGTGCAATAAAACTTGCCCAAAAAGCATGAATATTCTTGTTGTTTTTCTTCACGTTGATGATGATGGGTAAAGAACCCAAAATATCAATGATAGCAAAGAGCACCATAAAGGCACTCGTAATTTCTATGAAATTAAAATTTAGAGATCCCATTTTTTAATCAGTTTTTGATTGATTGTTTTTCTTTTTTTATCATACAGCCACCCCCATTTGTTGAAATATTTGATCAAGTTTGATATATGAATGACCATCAATCTAAAATTTTTGTAAGAACTTTTAGCATGATGATGTATGACAGTCGTATGCGGATAAAAAATTGTCTGATAAAACTCTCCTATTCTGCGTGTTAAATCAATATCTTCCGGGTACATGAAAAACCGTTCATCAAACAGCCCCACTCTTTGAAGCGCATCTGTTCGCAACAGCATACAACATCCTGAAAGGTAAGGGACTTCCATGATTTTATCGTATCCGGAATTTCTCATTTCAAATCTGTTCATCCTGCGGCTTACCCATTTTTTTGGAAGAAATCTTCTGAGAAATAAATCGGAAGGAGTAGGCAAGAGTTTACAGAGATATTGGGTGTCGCCCGAAGGATATACCACTTTAGGCATCAAATGTCCGACATCGTGATGTTTTTCCATATAATCCATCATTGTTTTCAATGTGTCAGCCTTTATGATGATATCGGGATTGAGAACTAAATGATAGGTCACGCCTTCAACCATCGTCTTGCGTAAGGCAATATTGTGTGCAGCACCATAGCCAATATTCTTACCCGTGAAAATGTAAATTAGTTTTTTCGGCAGAAACAGTTTGAAACCATCGGTAGGAGTGGGAGAGTTGTCAATGATGAATAATTTGTTGAGTACGTCCGACTGCAAAAGGGTCTGAATCAGAGATTCAGTCTCATTGAAGCTATGTTTATAAATAACAATTGAAGCGTTGATCATAAATGATGTTGATGGTACGGTAAAAGACAGATTGCATGTTTTGCAAAAATAACAAAAAACAGTGATTTGGCAATTTTTTGCAGTAGTTGAGCATTTTGCACAAAAAAAGCTGCCTAATCAATTAGACAGCCTTTCTCATATTGCATGTTTGATATCGTTTTATTCTGCAGCCGGCTTTTCTTCTTTTGTTTCAGGAGCAGTCTCAACTTTTGGTTCTGCTTTTTTCTTGGCTTCTGCAGGCTTTTCTGACGGAGTGTCTTTGACTTCAGCCGGTGCTTCAACCTCAGCTTTTTCAGCCGGAGCTACTTCTTCTTTTGCAGGAGTTTCTCTAACAGGCTCCTCCTTAGCAGGTGCTTCTTCAGTCTTGGCAGATACTTCTTCTACCGGGGCTTTCGCCTTCTCTTTCTCAGCGCGTTCCGCAGCTTCTGCTGCTTTGACTTCTGCTTCTAATTTTGCAATTTCCGCAGCTTTAGCTTTGTTGATAGCCACTTCTGCAGCTAAGCGCTCTTTGGCAGCAGCCACTTTTTCTGCTTCAATCTGTTCGATGGTTTTATTCAGCTTACTTTCTTTGGAAGCCTTCCATGCTTCAAAGCGATTTTCAGCTTCAGCCTCATCAAACGCACCCTTCTTAACACCTTCTAATAAGTGTTTTTTCATTAAAACGCCTTCCGAAGAAAGAATGTTCCGTACGGTGTCGGTAGGTTGCGCACCTACTTGCAGCCAATACATGGCGCGATCAAATTTCAGCGTAACGGTTGAAGGATTGGTGTTCGGATTGTAAGATCCGATTCTTTCGATAAACTTGCCATCTCGTGGCGCACGACTGTCGGCAATGATGATGTGGTAATAAGGATATCCTTTGCGTCCACGTCGTTGTAATCTAATTTTTACTGGCATTTTTTAATTATTATTTTATGATTATACCTGATGCTTTTTCTCGAAAAGCGGGTGCAAAGATAGAGAAAAGATTTTGAAATGACAAGAAGTTGTAATGGAAATTAATTCTTTGAGGATGACGTGTTTCTCATAACCCATGCATCAGCAAATTCATCGCTTTGCGTGCGGAGGTTTTTCATGAAACTAACAGCAGCACGGAAGTCGCTGAAAGACCGAACAGATACGGCAATTCGGTCGCTTGAAGGAACAATTTCAGCCTCCGGAAAGTTTCTCTTGATTAAATCATGACATACCTTTTCTGCTTTTTCTTTGGTGTAAAAAGCAGCTACAATTACTTTATAGTTGGTGTTAATTGTTTCTGAGTTTGGATTGCCGATATCAGCTTGCTGCTCAAAGTCGAATGCAGGTTTGACTAAAATTTCCGGTAAATTGACGAGCAGAAGACGGCTGAAATCAGCTTGGACAACTTCGGTCGATTCATTAATTTTTGGTGGTAACAGCAGTGAGACAACGGCTAACAGAACTGCAACATACTTCATTATTTGGTTGCGTGCAATTCTGATGACAATTTCTTTCGAACCATGTGTCTCCTGTTTGGGTATAGATATCTTTTGTAAACCTAAGTTGAAAGGAATGAAAGGCGGACAAAATGACGGATCGAAAATCAGCTTGTGATTATCATCAACCGTAAAAGTACCCATACGACCAAATTCAAGCTTTTCACCAATACGCAATTTGTTTTTATAATCTCTTATTTCATGATGGATGATTTCTGTTGCCTTACGATAAGTAATGCCTTTTGAACGAGAAATTTCCAAAGCCAACAATCCGTCATGATGATTCATCAACGGATTAAAACTGATTGCGATGTGAGGAGGAAGCATCTTGTGATTAACAACCTGCGCAGGTTGATGCCTGATCACAAAGCCGCCTAAACCGGGCACAATGGCATGGTCGTTTGCAGCCAATAATTTTTCTATATTTTCAAAAATTAATTCCACCTTGCAAAGGTATAATAAAACTTTGAAATATTCAGACCCAGATTTTATAAATTCTTGTCGGGAAATATTAATCCAAAGTTGAAAGTTGAAGTAAAATAGATGGATACAATTTATAACATTCATTGAATTAATTTAATTCTGACAATATTATGAAACGTCAGGAAAAATTCCGATATTTGCACCCGTAAAAAAGATTATTTAAAATTTTAGTTAACACAATGACAGACAATGAAAAATGGCAAGGTAATCCCAAGAGGACGGGAGCCGGTGCCGGCCGTGACGGTAAAATGTTTGAAAAACGCGACATGAAAGTGGTATTGAAAGGTTCTCAAGAGCCTTCTAATTATTCCTCGGAACGTCCACGACGAAATGATGAAAAGTTTTCAAGACCTAATTATGAGAAAAGATATTCGGATAAACCCTCTTTTCATACAGAAAGAAGATCTGACCCAAAACCTTCAAGCGGTCGAACCAGATTTTCTGTTAAAAAACAAACCAACCCAAACAGCACAGAATATGTAGAAACTCGCTTTAATAGTAGTGGAGGTGAAAAACGTCGTCCGAGAATCAAGACTGCGGATTACAATCCTAATGCGAAATATAGCAAAAAAAAGCAAGTCGAATACAGGAGAAATGATATTGACCCTACTAAACCCATTCGATTGAATAAATTTTTGGCTAATGCCGGTATTTGCTCTCGCCGAGAGGCTGATGAGTTTATTGCAGCAGGCGTAATTACGGTCAATGGCGAAGTTGTAAAGGAAATGGGTGTGAAAGTCCTGCCTACCGATAAGGTGATGTTTCACAATCAACAGGTGCGTATAGAAAAGAAGGTTTATATCCTTCTGAACAAGCCTAAAGATACGGTTACAACTGCTGAAGATAATTTAGAGAGACGCACTGTGCTCGATATCGTTAAAAATGCATGCAGCGAAAGAATCTATCCGGTGGGACGTTTGGACAGGAACACAACCGGTGTATTGTTGCTCACCAATGATGGCGACTTGGCTTCACGCCTGACGCATCCTAAATATGAAAAGAAGAAGATCTATCATGCAGTTTTGGATAAACCGCTTGAAATACCTGATTTTGAGTCTGTTTTAGCCGGAGTTATGTTAGACGATGAAAAAGTTTCTGCCGATGCACTTAATTTTATCAAAGATGATGATTTTAGGCATTTGGGTATAGAAATACATTCCGGACAAAACAGGGTGATTCGCAGAATCTTTGAAAAGTTAGGATACAAGGTAGTACGCTTGGACCGGGTCTTTTTTGCCGGATTGACCAAGAAGAATTTACCACGAGGGAAATATCGATTCCTCACCGAGCGTGAGGTGAATATGCTAAAAATGGGGGCATACGAGTAAGCTTGAAAACCTGTTGTAAAAAACTCTTTTGCTCTTCGGCGAAAGAGTTTTTTTTGAGTTTGACCGGATATAAACACACAATACCCTTTGAACAAACATCAATTGAAAACTACAGCCAAGGTTTCAAATAATATCAGAAGATCGGCATTGATCATTGCTACGGTAAGTTCGTTTTTGAGTCCTTTTATGGGGTCTTCCATCAATGTAGCTTTACCGGATATTGAGCGTAGCTTTTCTATGGATGCTGTTTCTTTAGGATGGATTGCTACAGCGTATATTTTGGCAGCTGCGGTGTTCCTGGTTCCTTTTGGTCGTTTGGCTGATATTTACGGTAGAAAAAAGATTTTTACAATAGGCGTTTTTTTCTACACCATCAGCTCAGCCCTTTGTGCCTTAGCCTTCTCAAAAGAATCTTTAATTATATTCAGGGTGTTTCAGGGCATCGGTAGTGCGATGATGTTCAGCACTTCTATGGCAATTCTAAGCTCCGTTTTTACGACAGGAGAGCGAGGAAAAGCCTTTGGAATAGCCGTTGCGTCCACTTATCTCGGTCTGTCTTTAGGTCCATTTCTCGGTGGCATCATGACACAAAGTTTAGGATGGCAAAGCATTTTTTGGATTAATATTCCATTGGGTGTTTTATTGTTGGTGCTATTGTTTAGTCTCTTAAAAGGTGAATGGGCAGAAGCTGAAGGTGAAAAGTTTGATATCTTAGGCAGCGTGATATTATCTGCCTCATTGATTGCTTTGATTATGGGGATGAGTTCGTTGCCAGCCCTTAAAGGAATTTTATACATCATTGGGTCGGTGGTTGGGTTGTTGATTTTTGTATTGTGGCAACATAAAATTTCATATCCACTCTTAGATTTCAAGCTTTTCTCAAAAAATAGAGTCTTTGCCATGTCCAATTTGGCAGCTTTTATCAATTACAGTGCGACTTATGCCCTTACTTTCGTTTTGAGTTTGTACTTGCAATATGTAAAAGGTTTTGAACCAGCTTATGCCGGAATAATCCTGATAGCTCAACCTGTGATGATGTCCCTGTTTTCTCCTTTGGCAGGCTTACTTTCCGATAAATCTGAGCCGAGGATTGTAGCTTCCGTAGGTATGGCATTAGTCAGTATAGGGTTGGCATTGTTGGTCTTGGTTAAACAAGATACTTCAGTTCTGTCCATCGTGATATTTCTGATGATTCTCGGGCTTGGCTTTGCATTGTTCTCATCTCCCAATACCAATGCTGTCATGAGTTCAGTAGAAAAGAAAAATTATGGTATTGCCTCTTCCGTATTGGGCACGATGCGATTGACGGGACAGATGTTCAGTATGGGCATTGCCATGCTCGTCTTTTCGGTTGTGATTGGAAAAGTTAAAATCACACCCGATGTGCATGTCCATTTTATGGAAAGCATGCATATCATTTTTGGTATTTTTGCTTTACTTTGCCTTGCCGGCGTGTTGGCGTCCCTAAGTAGGGGGAAAGTCCGGTAGGTAAATAAGATTTTGTAAAGATAAGCAATTATGAAGAGAAGCTTTTTTATGAAGTTGATGCGTTTTGCAGGCAAACTTATTCTTTGGTTTTTTCTTGTCACCATCGCTTGGACTGCCCTGCTGCGATTTGTTCCGGTTTATTTTACGCCATTGATGATCATTCGGTCGGCAGAAGCCATTCGTGATAAGCAACCGATTAAGAACAGCAAAAAATGGGTGTCAATCGAACAGATATCCCCCCATATGATTCAGGCAGTAGTAGCTGCAGAGGATAATTTGTTTATGGAACACAAAGGTTTTTCATTTGAAGACATTAGAAAAGCGTGGGAACACAATCAAAAAGGAAAAAGAATACGAGGAGGCAGCACGATTTCCCAGCAAACGGCAAAAAATGTATTTTTGTGGCCCAAACGTTCCTACTTAAGAAAAGGCTTCGAAGCTTATTTTACGGTGCTGATAGAATTGTTTTGGTCTAAAGAACGCATCATGGAAGTATATCTGAATGTTATTGAAACAGGTCGAGGTATTTATGGAGTAGAAGCAGCATCTTTAGCGTATTTCGGAAAAAGTGCATCCAAGCTATCTAAAACACAGGCATCTCTAATAGCGGTGTGCTTACCTGATCCAAGGAGATTCAATCCGGCAAAGCCATCGCCTTATATTCAAAGGAGGAAAGATCAGATTATCAACTTAATGTATAAAATACCACAGGTAAATTTTGATCATCAACATAAAAAATAAGCATATAATCGCTAAAGAATCAATTAATAAAGCATCCATATGAACAAGAAGATACAACATATTGATTGGGGATTGATAGAATACAACAAGGCTTGGGAAGAACAAGAAGCTTTATTCGCAGAAACCATCCGCCGGAAAAACAATCAGGAAGAGACCAAAAATCTGTTGATTTTTTGTGAACATCCCCATGTTTACACATTGGGTAAAAGTGGCGATGAGCACAATTTGTTAGTCGATTTCATTCAGTTACAGGCACAGCATGCCCAATTTGTGCGTACCAATCGAGGTGGAGACATTACTTATCACGGACCCGGGCAGTTGGTAGGTTATCCCATTTTCGATCTTGCTAATTTCAATATAGGTTTAAAGGAGTATATATTTAAGGTAGAAGCGTGTATCATTGAATTGTTGGAGCAATACGGATTGCACGCAACCGCATTAAAAGGAGCTACAGGAGTATGGTTGGATGCTGACTCCAAAGATGCGCGAAAAATTTGTGCCATTGGCGTACGCAGTTCGCGTTATGTCACCATGCACGGTTTTGCACTCAATATAAATACCGATTTAAATTATTTCAATCACATCAACCCTTGTGGCTTTACCGACAAAGCGGTTACCTCTTTGGAGAAGGAATTGGGTGAAAAACAACAAATCGAAACTTTAAAATTAGCTCTTAGGAAAATTTTTGAAAAAAAGTTTTCGACCTAACTACTCACATTATCAAAGTGATAATATTCATCTCCTGTTTTTTTACAAATTATTTGTGAGATTTATTTTGCAGATATAAAAAAACCTACTATTTTTGCAGTCCGTTTCGAGAAGAAACGCAGTTTTTCCAACGATCTTTGATATATTGAAACAAGACAAGTAGCATAAGAAGATATT
>CAZOUH010000025.1:0-11829 GCA_964582935.1 uncultured Paludibacter sp. | reverse complement strand
TTGAAATGCCAGGATTAATTGGAAAAAAAATCGGAATGACATCGGTTTTCAGTGCCGACGGTAAAAATTTGCCGTGCACTGTTATTGAAGCAGGTCCTTGTGTTGTTACTCAAATCAAAACAATAGAAAAAGATGGGTATGAGGCGGTTCAGTTTGGTTTTCAGGAAAAGAAAGACAAACACACCAACAAGCCTCAGGCCGGTCATTTTAAAGTTGCCGGAGTAGCACCCCAAAGACACTTGGTTGAGTTCAATGAATTCAAAGAAGAATTCAAATTAGGTGATCAAGTCACCGTAGAAATGTTCGAAGTTGACTCATTTGTCGATGTAGTCGGTACTTCGAAGGGTAAAGGTTTTCAAGGCGTTGTAAAGCGCCATGGTTTTAGCGGGGTAAAAGAAGCGAGTCACGGGCAGAAACACATGCGCGTACCGGGTTCTATAGGTGCCTCTTCAGATCCATCGCGCGTGTTTAAAGGAACACGTATGGGTGGTCGTATGGGAGGCGACAAAGTAACCGTTCAAAACTTACAAGTGTTAAAAGTGATTCCGGAGCATAATCTTTTAATGGTAAAAGGTTCAGTACCCGGTGCTAAAGGTTCAATCGTTATCATCAATAAGTAAACATGGAATTAAATATCTTAAATATAAAAGGAGAAGATACAGGAAGAAAAATTTCCTTGAATGATGCTGTCTTCGGAATTGAGCCAAATGACCATGCTATTTATTTAGATGTAAAACAGTATTTGGCAAACCAACGTCAAGGAACGCACAAGACCAAAGGTCGTAGCGAAGTAAAAGGCTCACGTCGTAAATTAGGACGTCAGAAAGGGGGCGGTGGTGCTCGTCCGGGTGATATCAAGTCTCCGGTACGTGTCGGAGGAGGTACTATCTTCGGTCCGGTTCCACGCGATTACGGTTTTAAATTGAATAAGAAAGTAAAACAATTGGCGCGCAAATCGGCTTTGAGTTATAAGGCAAAAGACAACCTGATTACTGTAGTAGATCAGATTGAATTTGATGCTCCCAAAACCAAAGATATGATAGCCTTTACACAAAATTTAAAACTTGCTGATAAAAAAGCGTTAATTATTTTAGCAAATGGAAATAAAAACGTATATTTGTCGGCTCGAAATTTAGCCAAGGTAAAAGTTGTAACAGTTTCGGAATTAAACACTTACAAAGTGCTTGATGCGAAGAATCTTATAATTACTGAAGAAGCAGTTGCAGCAGTAGAACAAACTTTTAAAGCATAGGAGATCAATTATGAATATTATCAAGAAACCGATAGTAACGGAAAAGATGACCGGGTTGGGTGAAAAATTCAATCGCTATGGCTTTAAGGTTCAGAAGGATGCGAACAAAATTGAGATAAAAAACGCCATCGAAGCTTTGTATAATGTAACTGTAACGGATGTAAACACCATGATTGCCGCTCCGAAGAAAAAAAGTCGTTTCACGAAGAGTGGTGCAATTACAGGAAAGACATCAGCATACAAGAAAGCCATTGTTACATTGAAAGAGGGCGAAGCCATAGACTTCTACAGTAATATCTAAAAAAGATAAATAGTAAACAGTTAAATAGTAAATATACAGATGCCTGTACGTAAATTAAAGCCCACAACGCCGGGGCAAAGACATAAGATTATTGGTACCTTCGACACAATTACTTCGAAGACACCAGAAAAATCTCTTGTTACCGGAATAAATAAAAAGTCCGGAGGCCGTAACCACAGCGGAAAAATGACTGTCCGTAACGTAGGTGGCGGTCACAAGAGAAAATATAGAGTAATTGACTTCAAGCGCAATAAGGATGGTGTTCCTGCAACTGTAAAGAGCATTGAATACGATCCAAACCGTTCTGCAAATATCGCTTTGCTGTTTTATGCAGATGGAGAAAAGCGCTACATCCTTGCTCCTAATGGATTGAAGGTGGGACAAAAGGTTGTGTCGGGAGCAGAAGCAGCTCCAGAAGTTGGAAATGCACTTCCGATGCAAAATATACCCTTAGGTACAATCATTCATAATATTGAACTGAGACCCGGACAAGGAGCTTCTATGGTGCGTTCTGCCGGTACTTTTGCTCAGTTATCTTCAAGGGAAGATAAATATGCAGTGATTAAGTTACCTTCAGGAGAATTGCGTAAAGTGTTATCTGCATGTAAAGCTACGATTGGAGCTGTTGGAAATTCTGATCATGCGTTGCAGCAATCCGGTAAAGCCGGACGCTCACGTTGGCTCGGACGTCGTCCGCGCGTTCGTGGTGTAGCCATGAACCCGGTAGATCACCCGATGGGTGGTGGTGAAGGTCGCGCTTCGGGAGGACAGCCTCGCTCACGTACAGGAGTACTTTCAAAAGGGTACAAAACACGTGCGCCTAAGAAGCAGTCGAGTCAATATATAATTGAAAGGAAGAAAAAATAACAGTTAACAAGTAATAGAATAAAATGAGCCGTTCATTAAAAAAAGGACCCTATATTAATCTGAAGCTTGAAAAGAAGGTGACAGCCATGAATGAAAGCAGGAAGAAGACTGTTGTCAAAACATGGTCACGTGCTACTATGATTTCGCCGGATTTTGTAGGTCATACCATTGCAGTTCATAATGGAAACAAGTTTATTCCTGTATATATTACCGAAAATATGGTTGGTCACAAGTTGGGTGAGTTTTCACCTACTCGTAACTTCCGCGGTCACGGTGGTAAGAAGAAATGATCCATTGAAATTATCTAACAAAAAGCATTAAAAATTTCCGAAATGGGTGCAAGAAAAAGAATATCAGCAGAAAAAAGAAAAGAAACTAACAAAACGCAGTACTTTGCGAAACTTAATGACGTTCCGACTTCTCCGCGCAAAATGCGCTTGATGGCAGATTTGATCAGAGGTATGGAAGTCAATAAAGCATTAAGTGTGTTGAAGTTTTCACCAAAAGAAGCTTCCGGCAGGTTGGAGAAGTTGCTTAAATCCGCAATTTCCAATTGGGAGCAGAAAACAGAACAAAAAGCAGATAGCGTTGATTTGTATGTAAGTCAAATATATGTCGATTCGGCTACGATGCTGAAGCGTCTCCGCCCGGCTCCTCAGGGTCGCGGTTATCGCATTCGCAAACGTTCGAATCATGTTACAATATTTGTAGATACCAAGAATAATAACGAAAACGAAAATTAATACTCGATGGGACAAAAGACTAATCCAATAAGCAATCGCTTAGCAATTATCCGTGGATGGGATTCGAATTGGTACGGAGGAAACAATTACGGAGACACGCTTTTAGAAGATCATAATATCAGAAAATATCTGAATACCCGATTAGCTAAAGCCAGTGTGTCGCGTATTGTCATTGAGCGTACCTTGAAATTGGTTACCATAACGGTATGTACCTCTCGTCCGGGTATTATTATTGGTAAAGGCGGACAAGAAGTAGATAAACTAAAAGAAGAATTAAAGAAAATTACTGATAAAGAAATTCAAATCAATATTTTCGAAATCAAACGCCCAGAGCTTGATGCAGTAATTGTTGCCAATAATGTCGCACGACAGCTTGAAGGAAAGATAGCTTATCGTCGTGCCATTAAAATGGCTATTGCTTCAACCATGCGTATGGGTGCCGAAGGTATTAAAATTCAGATATCCGGTCGTTTAAATGGTGCTGAGATGGCCCGTTCGGAAATGTATAAAGAAGGCAGAACTCCCTTGCATACATTCAGAGCCGATATTGATTATGCTCATGCTGAAGCTTTGACAAAGGTTGGTATCGTAGGAGTGAAGGTTTGGATTTGTCGCGGCGAAATTTACGGTAAAAAAGATTTGTCGCCTTCATTCAGTGCTTCAAAAGAAACAGGTCGTAGAGGTGATGATCGTTTTGGCGGTGATCGCGGTGGCAAAGGTTTCAGAAGAAGAAAAAAATAATCTGTATTTAATGAATTTGATGTAAATATATTATGTTACAACCTAAGAAAACAAAGTTCAGGAGACAGCAAAAGGGGCGCATGAAAGGCAATGCTCAAAGGGGTAACCAATTGGCTTTCGGTTCTTTCGGAATTAAATCACTGCAATCCAAATGGCTCACCGGGCGTCAGATAGAAGCCGCACGTATCGCCGTTACCCGCTATATGCAACGTCAGGGACAGATATGGATTCGAGTTTTTCCCGATAAACCAATTACTAAGAAACCCGCTGAAGTGCGTATGGGTAAAGGTAAAGGTGCACCTGAAGGATTCGTTGTTCCTGTAACACCAGGCAGAATGATTATTGAGGTAGAAGGCGTATCCTATGAAATAGCTAAAGAAGCATTGCGCTTAGCCGCTCAAAAATTACCGGTTACCACACGTTTTGTAGTAAGACGTGATTATGATACAACTCAAAATGCGTAATGAGTATGAAAATTAGAGAAATAAGAGAATTAAGTAATCAAGAGATTCTTGAACGTTTGGATGCTGAAAGAGAGCACTTGGTAAGATTGAAATTGAATCATGCCATATCTCCGCTTGACAATCCGTTGCAAATAAAAGAAGTACGTCGTACGATTGCCCGTCTTGCAACCGAATTACATCAGCGTGAAAATAATTAATTTAAAATACATTGACACGGATGGAAAGAAATCTAAGGAAAGAAAGAACGGGTGTTGTATTTAGCAACAAGATGGATAAAACCATTACTGTTGTTGTGAGGTGGAAAGAGAAGCACCCTATTTACGGAAAGTTCGTAAATAAAACGAAAAAATATCATGTGCATGATGAGAAAAATGATTCCAATATTGGTGATACCGTACGGATCATGGAAACTCGTCCACTGAGTAAGTTAAAAAGATGGAGATTAATAGAAATTATCGAAAGAGCTAAGTAATTATGATACAACAAGAATCAAGACTCAATGTTGCGGATAACTCCGGTGCGAAAGAAGTACTGTGTATCCGTGTTTTAGGAGGAACCGGCAAACGCTACGCTTCTTTAGGTGATATTATTGTTGTAACGGTTAAAAGTGCCGTGCCTGCATCCGACATTAAAAAAGGTGTTGTTTCAAAAGCAGTGATTGTACGCACGAAAAAAGAAGTTCGCAGGGCAGACGGATCCTATATTCGTTTCGACGATAATGCTTGTGTGTTGTTAAACAATTCGGGAGAGATTCGCGGGAGTCGTATTTTCGGGCCGGTAGCACGTGAGCTGCGTGCAACAAACATGAAAATCATATCACTTGCGCCTGAAGTATTATAATTTTCGTAAAATTAATTCGTGATGAGTAAACTACATATCAAAAAAGGTGACACCGTTTACGTCAATTCCGGTGAGGATAAAGGCAAGACTGGTCGTGTATTGAAAGTACTTGTTGACAAACAACGAGCTATCGTGGAAGGTATCAATATGGTATCGAAACATACTAAGCCAAGTGCCCAAAGTCCACATGGAGGTATTGTTAAACAAGAACTTCCCATACATATTTCAAATTTGAATCCGCTTGAAAACGGAAAACCCGTTCGTGTCGGAAGAAAATTGAATGCAGAAGGTAAATTAGTGCGTGTTTCCAAAAAAACAGGAGAAGAGATTTAAAAAATGAACACAGCAAGTTTTAAACAAGATTATAGAGAACGCATCGTTCCTATGTTGATGAAGGAGTTTGGTTATAAGTCTGTAATGCAGGTTCCTAAATTAGAAAAAATTGTGCTCAACCAAGGATTAGGAGCTGCCGTTGCCGATAGAAAGATTATTGATAATGCAATCAATGAAATGACTGCCATATCTGGTCAGAAAGCTGTTCAAACACTATCTACCAAAGACGTTTCTAACTTCAAACTGCGTAAAAAAATGCCTATTGGCGTAAGGGTTACGCTGCGTGGCGACCGCATGTACGAGTTTTTGGAACGTTTGAGCCGAGTTGCACTCCCACGGGTACGCGACTTCAGAGGAATTGGCAATAAATTAGACGGTAGGGGAAATTACACCTTAGGAATACAGGAACAAATTATTTTTCCGGAAATCAATATCGATAATGTAAGCCGGTTGACCGGAATGAATATTTCCTTCGTTACAAGTGCCAAAACTGATGAAGAAGGTTTTGCATTGCTGAGAGAGTTTGGCTTACCATTTAAGAAAGATTAAAAAAGAAATATAATGGCAAAAGAATCAATGAAAGCCCGTGAGGTGAAAAGAGCGAGAATGATTGCAAAATATGCGGCTAAACGTGAACAGTTTATTGCCGAAGGTAATTATGATGCACTTCAGACTCTTCCAAGAAACTCGTCGCCCATCCGTTATCACAACCGTTGTAAAATCACCGGTCGTCCTAAAGGATATATGCGTCAGTTTGGAATTTCTCGCATTCAGTTCAGGGAAATGGCTTCTAAGGGTTTGATACCCGGTGTAAAAAAGGCAAGCTGGTAAAACAGATTGACTATTTTATTATTTACAATTGACAATTTAAATGCGATTGTGTAAAGTAAATCGTAAATAGTACATCTTTAATGAATAAATCGTAAATTAATAAATATTGTCCCGGCAGTCGGGATTAATTTAAAAATCAACATATGACAGATCCAATTGCAGATTATTTAACGAGATTGCGGAATGCTATCCAAGCGAAACATCGCATTGTAGAGATTCCTGCATCCAATCTCAAAAAAGAAATAACCCGTATTTTACATGAACAGGGTTATGTGCTTCATTACAAATTCGTAGAAGACGGACCACAAGGTACCATTAAAATTGCATTGAAATACGATCCGGTAAACAAGGTGAATGCAATCAAAAAACTCATCAGAGTATCAACACCCGGATTACGTAAATATACCGGCTACAAAGATATGCCGCGTGTTTTGAACGGACTCGGAATTGCAATCGTATCTACTTCTCAAGGTGTCATGACCAACAAACAGGCATGTAATCTGAAAGTAGGCGGTGAGGTATTATGTTATGTTTATTAATTGAGGAGGAAAGAAGTATGTCAAGAATTGGAAATTTACCCATCACTATTCCAGGCGGAGTAAGCATAACACAAAAGGACGCTGTTGTTACAGTGAAAGGTCCGAAGGGAGAATTAACACAAGAAATTAATCCGAATATTACTGTTTCTGTTGAAAATACTCAGTGTCTTGTAACACGTACCAACGATGAGAAACAAAATCGTGCCCTGCATGGCTTGTATCGTTCTCTCATCCAAAATATGGTTACCGGAGTTTCTGAAGGATATCAGAAAACATTGGAACTTGTCGGGGTTGGATACAGGGTTAGCAATCAAGGTCAACTGTTGGAGCTTTCGTTAGGTTATACCCATAATATTTATCTGAGTTTACCTGCAGAAATCAAGGTTGAAACTAAGATGGAACGTAACAAGAATCCGTTGATTATCCTTGAAAGTGCTGACAAGCAATTGATTGGACAAGTTTGCGCCAAGATTCGTTCATTCCGTAAACCGGAGCCTTATAAAGGAAAAGGTATTAAATTTTTAGGCGAAGTAGTGCGTCGCAAAGCTGGTAAATCAGCAGCAAAAGGTAAATAATAAATATTGAAGGAAATGACAAATACTAATAGAAGGACTAGAATTAAGGCGTATATCCGCCGTAAAATTTCGGGTACTGCGCAAAGACCTCGCTTGACCGTTTTTCGTAGTAATACGCAAATATATGCCCAGTTGATTGATGATGTTCAGGGTAGAACCATAGCATCTGCTTCCTCTTTGGGAATGAAAGAAAAAATGACTAAGACCGAACAAGCTGCCAAAGTGGGTGCTATTGTTGCCAAAACTGCGCAGGAAAGCGGTATCAGTGAAGTTGTATTTGACCGTAACGGTTATTTGTATCATGGCAGAGTTAAACAATTGGCAGAAGCAGCTCGCAAAGGCGGACTTAAATTTTAATCAGGTAAGATAACGGATATGGATATAGTAAAAACAACCAGTGATTTGGAATTAAAAGACAGATTAGTTGCTATCAACCGCGTTACGAAAGTAACAAAGGGAGGACGTACTTTCAGCTTTTCTGCAATTGTTGTTGTCGGCAACGAAGACGGCATCGTAGGATGGGGATTGGGAAAAGCAGGTGAAGTTACCGCCGCAATAGCTAAAGGTACTGAAGCCGCTAAGAAAAATCTGATTAAAGTTCCCATATATCAAGGAACAATACCTCACGAACAATATGCAAAATTTGCCGGAGCACAAGTGTTTCTTAAACCCGCTTCTCAGGGTACAGGCGTAAAAGCCGGTGGTGCTATGCGCGCTGTTCTCGAAAGTGTTGGTATTACCGACGTATTGGCTAAATCTAAAGGCTCCTCTAACCCTCACAACTTAGTGAAAGCTACTATGGTAGCCTTGGGAGAGTTGCGTGATGTCTTTATGGTGGCTCAGAATCGGGGTGTTTCAGTAGATAAAGTGTTTAACGGTTAAAAAGGATTAAGATGGCAAGAATTAAAATTCAATTAGTTAGAAGTACAATCGGACGTCCTCAGAACCAAGTACTCACGTTACAGGCTTTGGGCTTGAGAAAAATAAACGCCGTGGTTGAACATGAAGCCACTCCTCAGATTGTGGGAATGGTTGAGAAGGTTAAACACTTGGTTAAAGTTATAGATTAAACAGAATTTGAATCTTTTTAGAATATAAGATATGGATTTAAGTAAATTAACGCCGGCAGCAGGTTCAGTAAAAACAAGGAAAAGAATTGGACGTGGTTCCGGTTCCGGATTAGGAGGTACTTCAACGCGCGGACATAAAGGGGCAAAGTCACGTTCCGGCTATTCAAAGAAAGTTGGTTTTGAAGGTGGACAGATGCCTATCCAACGTCGTTTTCCGAAATTTGGATTTAAAAACATCAATAAAGTTGTGTTTAAGGCTATCAATCTTGATACATTGGAGACTATGGCTCAAACGCACAGCTTGTCAAAAATTGGGATAGATGAATTGCTGCAACACGGCTTTATCAACAAAAAAGATAAAGTTAAGATTTTAGCAAAAGGTGAGTTGAAATCGAAATTAGACGTAGAAGCTAATGCTTTTTCGAAAGCAGCAGAAGAGGCTATCACTGCGTTAGGAGGAACTGTTGTTATAAAATAATTACCGGATGCTTTCCGCAATGTAAGAAAAAGGTATTCACATGAAGAAAATAATTGAGACAATAAAAAATATCTGGAAGATAGAAGATCTCCGCACCAGGCTTTTAACAACGTTTTTGTTTGTTTTAATCTTTCGTTTCGGAACATTTGTCGTTCTTCCCGGTATTAACCCGGTAGATTTGACCGCCTTGAAATCTCAAACCAGCGGTGGGTTGATGGCTTTGTTAGATATGTTCTCAGGAGGTGCTTTTGCTAATGCGTCCATCTTTGCATTGGGGATTATGCCTTACATCTCTGCTTCAATTGCGGTGCAGTTGCTTTCTATCATGGTGCCTTATTTTCAGAAGATGCAACGTGAAGGTGAAAGTGGTCGCCGGAAAATGAACCAGATTACACGGTACTTGACAGTAGGTATTTTGCTGCTACAGGCACCAACATATTTGGTCAACTTAAGCGGACAATTACATCAAGTAGGATCCTCTCTGCCCGGTGGCATTTGGTTTACCATCACTTCAACCATCATCCTGACAGCAGGATCTATGTTTGTCATGTGGTTAGGAGAACGCATCACAGATAAAGGCATTGGGAACGGAATTTCTTTTATCATCTTAATCGGTATCATTTCACGTTTCCCCGGAGCTGTGATCAGAGAGTTTGCTTCTCGATTTTATGAATCCGGCGGTGGATTGGTCATGTTCTTACTCGAAATTATCTTCTTGTTTGTGGTGATTGCCGCTTCCATTATGTTAGTACAAGGAACACGAAGAATTACAGTTCAATACGCAAAAAGAGTTGTTGGAAATAAACAATACGGCGGTGTACGTCAGTACATCCCTTTGAAAATAAATGCAGCCGGTGTGATGCCGATTATTTTTGCACAGGCAATCATGTTCATTCCGCTTACTTTAGCAGGTTTTGCCAATTCTGAAACTGTGAGTGGATTTGTTGGCGCTTTTATGAACAACGACGGCTTTTGGTATAATTTCGTGTTTGCTTTGTTGATTATCGCATTTACGTATTTTTATACTGCGGTGACCATCAATCCGACACAGATGGCGGAAGACTTAAAAAGAAACAATGGATTTATTCCGGGGTGTAAGCCCGGTAAACAAACGGCTGAGTTTTTAGATGAAGTGATGTCACGCATTACACTTCCCGGATCTATTTTCTTAGCAATAATAGCCATTCTCCCTGCCTTTGCCTCTTTGTTAGGTATCAACAGGGGATTTGCACAATTTTTTGGAGGTACATCTCTGTTGATTTTGGTGGGCGTTGTACTTGACACGCTGCAACAGATAGAAAGTCATCTGTTGATGCGTCATTACGATGGGTTGTTGAAATCGGGAGGACGTATTAAAGGACGTACCGGTGGTGTTTCGGCGTATTGAGGTTTGTAAAGTATAAAGTATAAAGTTTGTAAAGTTCATAAAGTTTGTAAAGTATAAAGGCATTGATATTTTTTATATAGTATATATATTATTATATTATCGGTTTTAAAATAGTCAATGGTAAGTTTATAAATAGTCAATCATAATCGATGATTTTTCTCAAAACAGATGAAGAGATAGAACTGCTTAGAATAAGCAATCAGATAGTTGCCAAGACGTTGGCTGAACTTGCATCAATGATTGCTCCCGGCGTGACTACGGCACAATTAGACAAGAGGGCGGAGGAGTTTATCAGAGATCATGGAGCTGTTCCCGGTTTTTTAGGATATAACGGGTATCCAAATTCAATCTGTACTTCCGTGAATGAACAGGTTGTCCACGGAATACCATCAGACAAGACAGTCTTGAAAGACGGAGATATTATCTCCATTGATTGCGGTGCATACATCAACGGATTTCACGGTGACAGTGCTTATACTTTCACTGTAGGAGAAGTGAAGCAAGAAGTGATTAATTTATTGCGTACCACCAAAGAGTCTTTATATTTAGGAATTGAGCAGGCTGTTGAAGGAAAACGACTCGGCGATATTGGGAATGCCATCCAAACGCATTGCGAGGCTCAAGGCTATTCCGTTGTTAGAGAAATGATTGGTCATGGCGTTGGTCGTAACTTGCACGAATCTCCGGAAGTTCCAAATTACGGTAGGAAAGGGTATGGCACCTTACTGAAATCCGGTATGACAATCGCCATTGAGCCGATGATTAATTTGGGAAAGCGACAATTGGTATTTGAGAAAGACGGATGGACTACCCGTACTGCTGACAGGATGCCTTCGGCACATTTTGAACATTCGGTAGCCATCAGGAAGGGCAAAGCAGATATTTTGTCATCTTTCGAATATGTAGAACAAGTTTTAGAGACGAAAATAAATTGATATATTATGGCTAAACAAACAGCAATAGAGCAAGACGGTGTAATCATTGAAGCTTTGTCTAACGCCATGTTCCGGGTTGAGTTAGAGAATGGTCATGTGATTACGGCTCATATTTCAGGAAAAATGCGGATGCATTATATTAAGATTCTTCCCGGCGACAAAGTAAAGGTTGAAATGTCACCCTATGATTTATCTAAAGGACGAATAACATTTCGATATAAATAAGATATCCTGTTTTGCGAAGAGGAGCTTAGAAAGAATTTGTATTAAAAAGTATAATAGAATTATTCATGTCCAACTATTAAAAAGCCTCAAGTAGTTGGCAAGTCTCCCAGGAGATTTTAGGGGCTGATATGTAAGATGAAAGTAAGAGCTTCTGTAAAAAAGCGCAGCGACGAATGTAAAATTGTTCGCAGAAAAGGTCGCTTGTATGTGATTAACAAAAAGAACCCGAGGTTTAAACAACGTCAGGG
>CAZOUH010000024.1:0-12090 GCA_964582935.1 uncultured Paludibacter sp. | reverse complement strand
TGGTGTAATTTCCTGAAAAGTAACTTTACGCATAAAGCTGTCTAAATTTACGCCACTATATGCTTTCGCATATCCGTTGGTTGGCAAGGTATGATTGGTGCCTGATGCATAATCACCGGCACTTTCGGGTGTGTAATTTCCTAAAAATACAGAACCCGCATTGATAATCGATTCCGCTACAAGGCTGTGATTCTTTGTAGCAATAATCAAATGCTCGGGTGCATACATGTTCGTCAGCTCAATGGCTGCTTCTAAATTACTTACCAATATGATTTTACTGTTCTTGAGGGCTTCCTTGGCTATCTCTTTTCTCGGAAGATTTTCAAGCTGCAAAGCTATTTCATCTTGTACTTTATCAACTAATGGCTTGTCGGTGGTGATTAAAATCGATTGACTGTCAACCCCGTGTTCGGCTTGTGACAATAAATCGGCGGCGACAAAAGCAGGAATAGCAGTCTCATCTGCTAATACTTCTACTTCAGAAGGACCGGCAGGCATGTCAATGGCTACATCTTTCAGCGAAACCAATTGCTTGGCGGCTGTGACATACTGGTTGCCGGGACCGAATATCTTATAGACTTTAGGAACGGTTTCAGTTCCGTATGCCATAGCTGCAATCGCCTGTGTACCACCAATTTTGAATATACGAGAGACACCCGCTGACTGGGCTGCATACAAAATTGCAGGATGAATGTTACCTTTTGCATCGGGTGGCGTACAAAGAATAATCTCCTTACAAGCCGCTATCTGCGCGGGTATAGCCAACATCAAGACTGTCGAAAATAGGGGTGCTGTGCCGCCGGGAATATACAAGCCTACCTTCTCAATGGGAATGGCTTTCTGCCAGCAAAATACGCCGGGAGAAGTTTCAAGCTTTTCAAATTGTTGCAGCTGATGTGCATGAAACTTTCGGATATTGTTTTTTGCGGTCTCAATCGCTTGCTTCAATTCGTCAGAAACAAGCTTTGCTGCTGCTTCGATTTCTTCTGCCGTTACCGTGAAAGAGTTTAATGATACGCCATCAAACTTTTGCGTGTATGATTGAACGGCTTGATCGCCATATGTACGAACCTCCTCTAAAACTTGTTGTACTGTTTCAAAAAGACTTGAGCTGTCTATGACAGGACGTTTAAGCAAGTCTCCCCAGGTTTCACGAGCAGGATATTGAATGATTTGCATAATTTTTTATTTTGAACCGTTGTGTTATCTAAGAGATGAGATGAGCAGAAATTTCTTCCCAACGATTGTTCAACTCAGTCATGCCTCCATCCAAAACTATGTGAGCTCCTTTTTCCTTTAAAAGAGCAGAAGGCAAAGGTCCGGTATTGATGGCAATCGTGAAAATACCGGCTGCAACCGCCGACTCCACCCCCAAAGGAGCATTTTCTACAACCACTGCTTCCCAAGGCTGAATACCTGCAATGGATAAAGCCTTGAGATAAGGATCGGGGGCAGGTTTACCCTGGATGTCATGCAAGGCAGTTACTATATGATCAGGCTGAAAAGTGCCCGGATAATAGGTATGAAGCAGGTCTATGATTGATTGTTGTCCGGAACCGGTCACTACATATGATCCTAAACCTTGATTTTTAATTTGTTGGAGAATCTTATCGGTATTTATCATCGGACCAATAACCCCCATCTTGTCCATATAGTTGGTTTTGAGACTGTAAAAATCTTCAATTTCCTGGGTAGTTGCGTTTCTATCAAATACTCGTTGATAAGCTTCATCTATGGTTACCGGACCCGGTTGACCCTCATACAGATAGGTTTCCTCTAATGCGAAAGGTATATTGTAGTCCTTCATAGCCTTCATCCAAGCTGTTGCATGCATTTCCATCGAGTCAAGCAATACGCCGTCCATATCGAAAAACACGCCTTTTATCTGTAGTTTCGGGTAGTTGTTTTGTTTGATAAATTGTTCAATAATCGTTTGATACATCTTAAAAATAATTTTTGCAAATTTACATGAATTAATTCAGAATTCATATTTTCAATTAAATAAGAGAAAACATGAACTTCTCTTTTGTTTTTCAAAAATACTTTGTACTTTTGCGTCTCCAAATCAGAGCGGGGTGTGGCGCAGTCGGTAGCGCGCTACGTTCGGGACGTAGAGGTCGCAGGTTCGAGTCTTGTCACCCCGACTTTGTACATTGTCAAATCATACTTTATCCCTCCCTTTTCAATTTGAAAATGCTAAAATGAACATTGCCATACTTGCGATGAAAATCGAAATGGGGATGATCATCAAATTGTTGTTTGGCAGAATGTTCTAAAATAAATATGCCGTTTTCTGACAATAAATCCTGTTGTAAGATTAAATCAGGCAAATCAGTAATTTTATCTGAATCGTAGGGTGGATCGGCATATATCACATCAAATTGTGTGTGGCAATGGGAGATGAATTTAAAAACATCGGCACGATGCAGGAATAGATTATCAATCTGTAATATTTGGCAGGCTTTGCGAATTGAAGCACAGTTTCTTTCAGATAGTTCGACTGCAATAACTTCTTGGCAGCCACGTGAAATAAATTCAATACCGATGCTGCCTGTTCCTGCAAACAAATCAAGCACACGGATATCTTCAAAATCAATCCTGTTGTTCAGTAAATTAAATAGTCCCTCTTTTGCAAAATCAGTAGTAGGGCGAGCTGATAGTTTCTGACTGACTTCCAAACGCCTTCCTTTAAATTTGCCGCTTATTATTCTCATTGTATTGTTCTAAAATCTGTTTGAGGTAAATAAGTCCTAATAACTTCCTCATGATTCTTAGTATTTGCCTCATCACCATACACCGCAATTTCAAACTCCGTGATGTCGTATTGTAAATGATGCGCGATGTTTAACACGTGATATACAATATCTTCCGCAGTTTGATAGGGAAAGTGATTGAGTAGTTTGATGATTCCCTGATGACATAGCAAACAATCCATGCTTTCTTCTCTTATAAAAATTGAAATAATATCTTGTCGCTCAGCTTGTTCGATAAAGGGAATTAGTTGATGTTCAATCTTTAAGGAAGGGAAAATATCGGTAAAAGTTTGCATGATGCCTGCATCATACGCAAAGATAAATACACTGTCGTGGTTCTGAAAACTGTGACTGAATACCTGATCAGTCTCGGGTACGTCAGGATGCTGTAATTTCAAAAAATCAAGCGCATGCTCTGAAACAAAAAATGATTTTGGTACCAAAGTGTAAAAACCAGTTTCACAAATCAGTGTTATTGACTGACAGTCAGGCAAAGACGGTTTTAGCGACAAGACAGCTTCTCTCAGACTATCTGTGTCACCCGAATACTGATAAGCCTGATTGATGGTAGCCACAATCTTGTCATTAACGTCATAAACATAAACAGAAAATCCATTCGTAGTAAATCGAATGGATAGTCTGTATGGTATGTCAACGAGGGTAGCATTCATGTTTCCTCGCATTTGTGTATTATTCCCAATTACCTGCGAAATTGTTAGGCTCAGTGATTGATCCTACTTTTATGCCGGGATATTTTTCAAGCTTTTCCTGCAAGTCAATTAAATTCAATGTTTCCTGCCGATTGGCATCCAACAAAAACGCCCTGAACGGAGCACGAATTTCACACAAAGGAATAGAAATTCCATTGGAACTGACGTATTCATTGTTTACGTCAATCTCATATGCTGTTTCTTCAGAATAAGGTATGTATTTAAGCTTGTCGAGAGATTTTGCGCTGAGTTTGTTGTCATACAAAGCTTCTAAAAGAGGAACGGTCGTAGTGTCTCGACGGAAACCTTCCAATCCGTATTCTGCTATTTCGCGCTTATTGCCCCTGCGAACAATGCTTACCGCTTTCTTCTCCGTTAAGCCGGATAGCAACTGAGCATCTGTCAAGGCACCTTCTTTCAATACTACTTTCTTCTTGCCCGTCTTCACGAAATCAAGTAAAGAATCAATATCAGTGGTGTAATGCCCTTTTTGATCTCTGTACTCAATTTGTGCAATTCTTAAATTGATAAGCGATTGAACGACTTCTTTTTCTCTTTCCGCCCTGATTTTTTCAAATTGGATGGGAGTACGAATACTCATAAAACATAAGTATGCCAACATGGCGATGGCAACGAAAAGCAAAATTTTGATTGTAGTCTTCATGTGTTTGTTTCTAATATTTTTATCCGGATGGTGTAAGCATGCAAAATTAAAAAGAAAATTCAATCTTCCCAAGTATTCGAATTCTTTTTTTGATTTATTTTGTTCTTTCTCATGTAGTTTTGATAGATTATGCTGGAAATGGATGATTTATTCGTAGTTTCTTTTGTCTTCATTGAAGAAATTCATGTAAATTTGCGTCATGCTTCAATCTGTCGAATAATTTTATGCAAAAAGAACCCTTACAGCCGACTACCGAACACAGCTATGCAAGATTATTGAAATCTCATGCATCTTTATTTTCTTTCGATGAGCGAAAGATCCTGAAATACTGGTATAAACAATATTTCCGAAATAGCTTCAAACCTGCACAATACCCCGGTGACCCGATTCATTTTAAGTTATCCGTTACAGAAATTCTCCTTGATGAAATTGGGCTTGGCAAAACATCCGTTCTTGCATTTCTTTTGTACGAAATGGTGGCAATCGATAAGGTTTTGACTACAAAAGAAATAGACGAGGAGTTCGGAACATCTGTCGGCATGCTGATTTCCGGATTGTCGAAGGTACGTGAGCTGTATGCGAAAAGTGCTTCCTTGGAATCTGAGAATTTTAGAAAACTGTTGTTGACTTTCGCCGAGGATTTGCGCGTGGTGTTGATTATCGTTGCGGAACAGATACACATCATGCGGATGCTGCATGAATATCCTGAGGATGCCCGTAAAAGCATTGCCATGGAAAGCTCTTTCTTGTATGCACCATTGGTACACAGAATGGGTTTGTACGCCATCAAGACGGAATTAGAAGATTTATCTCTGAAGTTCACCAATCGGGAGATTTATTCGGATATTGCACATAAACTCAACGAGACAAAGCAGTCTCGGGAAAAATACATTCGTACATTTATCGAGCCGCTTCAGGAGAAATTAAATTTGATGGGACATGATTTTTCCATCAAAGGAAGAATGAAATCCATTCATTCCATTTATAATAAAATTAAAAAGCAACATACAGCCTTTGAAAATATCTATGATTTATTTGCGATTCGCATCATTTTAGATGTGCCTCCGGAGAAGGAAAAGGCAGCTTGCTGGCAAGCCTATTCGGTGGTGGCTGATATGTACCAACCGAACCCCAATCGTTTGCGCGATTGGCTGTCCATACCCAAGTCAAATGGCTACGAGAGCTTGCATACCACAGTTTTAGGACCTCAAAATAAATGGGTGGAAGTTCAAATTCGTACTGCCCGCATGGATGAAATTGCTGAGAAAGGATTGGCGGCACACTGGAAATACAAAGGATTGAAAACGGATTCAGGCATGGATGAGTGGCTGAAAAATATCCGTGATATATTGGAAAATCCTGCGTTGAATGCTGTTGACTTTATGGACGAATTTAAATTGAATTTGTACAACGAAGAGGTGTTTGTCTTTACCCCCAACGGTGACTTACATAAGTTACCGAAAGGTGCTACAGCCTTAGATTTTGCATTTTCTATCCACACCAATCTGGGTACTAAATGCGTTGGTGCTAAAGTAAATGGTAAAAATGTCCCTATCAAATATGTCTTAAAAAACGGTGATCAAGTAGAAGTGCTCACTTCTCCTACGCAAAAGCCCAATCAGTCGTGGCTGAAGATCGTCATGACTTCAAAGGCGCGGAATAAAATTCGCCAGGCATTGAAAGAAATTGAATTCAAGGATGCAGAATTGGGACGGGAAATCGTAGCACGCAGGTTTAAAAATTGGAAACTTGACTTGGATGACGGGTATATTTCTAAACTGGCGCGGAAGAAGGGTTATAAAACCGTAAGTGACTTCTATCAAGCTTTGGCATCAGAAAAATTGGATATTTTTGAAGTAAGGGATAGTTATATTGAACTTTCTAAAAAAGAAAGTTATGATGCTGCCACGGAAACCCGCAGCGCTGAAAATTTCACGAAAGAAGCAACTGTCCCGGAAGGAATTGCTAAAGAGGATGTCTTGGTCATCGGGCAAGATTTAAAGCAGGTGGATTACAAGTTGGCGAAATGCTGCAATCCGATTTATGGAGATGAAGTATTTGGTTTTGTTTCTGTGTCAGGAGGCATTAAAATACACCGCGTAAATTGTCCGAATGCGCCTCAGATGATAGCGCGTTACGGCTATCGCATTGTCCCTGCACGCTGGTCGGGGAAGTTTACAGGTACGCAATATCCAATCACGTTGCGCATTGTTGGTCAGGACGATATAGGCATTGTAGCTAATATCACCTCCTTGATTTCAAAAGAAAAACAAATCAGTTTACGCTCTATTTCTGTAGATTCGAGTGCGGGGTTGTTTGAGGGGCATTTGACCATCATGGTTAGCGACAATCAAGAATTAGATTTGATTGTGAAAAAAATCAGTCAGATCAAGGGTGTCAAGCAAGTTTTGAGGAGCTGAGCATGCCGCAAGCTGCAAAAATATCTTCTCCTCTTGATTTTCGGATGGTAGTCGTGATACCGTTGTTGGTCAGATAATCACGAAATTCAATCATTTTTTCTTCATCAGATGTTTTCAAGTCGATGCCCGGAATGGCGTGATAACGAATCAGATTCACGCGGCAATGTAGTCCCTTCAATAATTTCACCATCTCCACAGCATGCCGCATGGTGTCATTCAGTCCGTTAAACATAATATATTCAAACGACAACCGGCGTTGTTTGCTGAAGTCGTAATTGAGTAATTCTTTGAGGATATTGTGTATGGGGTGTGCTTTCTGAATGGGCATCAGTTTGAGTCGTTCATCCTCAAAAGGTGTGTGCATGCTGACGGCAAGATGACAGTTCGACTTTTCAAGAAAAATCTTCATCTTGGGTATGATGCCAATGGTGGACACTGTAATCCTTTTAGGACTCCAGGCAAGCCCGTAATCTGAAGTCATGATGTCCAATACTTGCAACACCCGATCTAAATTATCAAGTGGTTCTCCCATGCCCATAAAAACAATATTGGTCAGCTGCTCCGATTCAGGGATGGAATAATATTGATTGAGAATCTCATGTATCTCAAGTTGGGCACTGAAACCTTGTTTGCCGGTCATACAAAACAAACAATTCATTTTACATCCTACCTGCGATGAAATACACAAAGTATTTCTGTCCTCTTCAGGAATAAAAACACTCTCGATGAATTGATTCTTATGAGTTTTGAAAAGATATTTAATGGTACCGTCATTAGAAACTTGCCGCTCAACCGGTTGTGTTCTGCCTACTTCATATTGTTCTTGAAGCAACGCCCTGTTTTTTACAGAGATATTACTCATTTCATCTATAGACACAACTCTTTTTCGGTATATCCATTCAGCCAATTGTTTTCCTGCGTATGATGGCATGCCAAGACCGGTGGCAATGCTTGTCAACTCGTTTAGTGTCTTACCCAACAAAGGAATTTTGTTCATACAAAAAATTTTTCAAAGGTACGTATTCTTATCTAAAAAATGACGGGAAAGAAAGCTCTATCCCGTCATTTTAACAATAAAATATGCGTCGATATTAATAAAATCGCAGTCTGTTGTCTTTGATATCTGTTTGATTGCGCAAATCCATCAAAATCATATTGGGGAATGAATACCTGTATCGAGAAATGATGTTTTGTTGCTCAGCTACCAGATCGAAGTCAGATTCTTGTTGCTGCACACCGATAACCTGTACTACAAATACCCCTGCATTGCCTTTGATTGCTTCTGACAACTGTCCTTCAGCCTGAGAAACGGCTTTGCCGATTACAGCAGGTTCAAAACCTTCAGATCCAAACTGGTAAGAACCGAAATTCACATGCTCTGTTGATTTTACTTCAAGATTCAGACTGCTTGCAAGTCCATCTAAATCTGCTCCACTTGCTAATGCCTCATTAATCTCTTTGGTAAATTGAGCTGCTTTTTTATCGCGAACAATTTCTCCGCGTATTTGACTTGCTACTTTATCAACGGGTTGATATTTAGAGGTGCTGATATCAGTCAGTACAGCCACAACAATTTCTTGATCACATTCAAAAACATCTGAAACAGCGCCTTTTGAGTTTTCAAAAGCCCATCTTACAATTTGACGTGAACGGGGGATGTTTAATACATTCTCGTTAGATTGATGAATCTCATTGGCATGACGTACGCTGTAGTTGTTTTTTAGGGCTATACTGTCGAAATCAGCAGCCTTCAAACCTGCTGCAAAGCGTTTTGCCTCATTAAAAATGGTACTCTGGGTTTTGGTGCTGGCAATTACAGTACGCTCTAAAATGGCTAATTTTACCTTTTTCTTGGGTGCGGTTTTCTCCATAATTTGGATGATTTGCGTGCCTTGGGCGTTTTTAAAAGTAAATACCTCATTGACCCTTTTCGCAAATGCATCTTGCAAGATGTTTTTATCCAATCCCTGCTCTCCGTCCACGATCCAACCAATTTCTCCACCGTTTTCTGCTGTTTGGCGTACTGCAGAAAACTTTTTTGCTAATTCGCCAAAATCAGCTCTTCCCCTGATGGCTTGTATGATGCTGTCTGTCTTTGATTCGTCTTCCGGCAACAGGAATATATGTCTCAACTTCACCGAGTCGGGAAGCATGATGCCGGTTTCCATAATTTTAGCCATTGTATATGCATTATTAGCAAATATAGGTCCTATGGCATCTCCTTTTTTACCTGAAAAGGCAAAGTCTTTATAATGAGCTGGAACAGTTTTATCAGAATAGTTTTGCTTTGTATAAGGAATGTCAGAATTCATATTCACCAATTCCACTACATCATCTTCCGTATAAAATTCTTCTTTTAAATTATTGATGAATGCCTCAGTTTCGGTGTAGTCATTTTCCTGTGGTTCGATGGCAAAACTGACAAATTTGATGGATGCATTCGGTTCTTGACGATAGCGGCTGATTTGCTGATTGTATCTTTCTTTGATTTCTTTGTCGGATACTACAAATTCAGCATCAGAAACGGCATAATACGGTTTTACCAAATAGTTTACATCTACGTTTTTACGGTTCAAATTAAAATTGCTTTCAGCTTGCAAGTTGTTGGCAAAGATCACATTGGACATCAAATCGTTGTATTTTTCTTGCAACATGGAAATCTTCACCGTTCTTTCTAAAAACATCCAAAGCTTCTTGTATTCATTCAAGATTTCCTGCATTTGATAATCAGTAGGTTCATCATCTTTGAAATTCAAAAACTGCAACAACAGCGAGCGATTGAAACGTCCTGATTCATCAGCAAAGAAGCGACGTTGCTGAATCATCGGGTGGATGTTGTTGCCAATCAGCTGATCGGACAACTCTTCCTTCCCAATCACGAGACCAATTTTTTGAGCTTCCGTCATCAATATTTTTTCGCGAATCAATTGATCCCATACAAAAGCTCTTAATTGTTGGGTGGTTTGTTCATCAATATTTTGAACGCCGGTTTCATATTTTTGAAACACAGTAATTTGATCCAAAAAATCTTGATAGTCGCGGATATTGATTTTTTCTCCATTTATTTCGGCTACAGTCTCTTTAGATTTGTTAAAGAAAGTAGATCCCTGTGTCAGGAAGTCGCCGATAATAAAAGAAAGAAGCGCCACACCGATTACGACGATAAGTAAGACACCCCTTTTTCTAATCTTTTCTAATGTTGCCATTTTTTTAGCTTGATAATGTGTTTTTTTTAAGTTATTTACACCTGTTTTTTTGAGGGCACGAATATACGGAATTAATTTTATTCGTCCAAAATTAATCTTAATAATTCAATTCTATTGTTTGCCACTTTGATGCATCTGAATTTAAAAGCTTCAATTTGAATGATTTCATTTGCTTTTGGAAAGTGCTGATGATGATGCAAGATAAAACCGGCAATGGTGTCGTATTCATCAGATTCGGGAATGCCGATACCGAATTTTTCATTCACCTGTTCCACCTCCATCCTCCCGGATAGGAGATATTCATTTTCACTCAATTGCTCGGCTATATATTCTTTTACGTCATGTTCGTCTTCAATTTCACCGAAAATTTCTTCGATGATGTCTTCTAATGTGACCATGCCTTCAGTGCCTCCATGCTCGTCAACCACCACTGCGATGCTTTTTTTCTGCTGCATAAATAACTTCATCAGTTTATGGGCAGTCATATTTTCAGGTACAATCGGAATTTGCCGGATGTATTTCCTCCATTCATGCGGATGTTCAAACATTTCAGACGAATGTATGTAGCCGATAATATTGTCGATATTTTCTTTATATATAGGAATTTTCGAGAATCCGGTTTCTATGAAAGTTTGTTTAAGTGTTTCCAAAGAAGTATTGTAATCTAACGCTACGATTTCGGTTCTGGGTACTGAGCAATCACGTAATTTAATTTTGGAAAAATCCAAGGCATTTTGAAAAATTTTCACCTCGGTATTCAGTTCTTCTTCAGAATTTTTAGTGTCGAAACTTTCTTGCACCAAATAACTTAAATCAATGCGTGAAAACATATTGTTATTGTCATCAGAATCAGTATTCATCTTAAATAACCTTAGGAAATTTTTGGATAACCAAGTGGTAAATATAGCGATGGGATACAGAACGACATAAAACAAAAACACCAACCAGGAAAAAGCCCTCAGCCACGAATTGGGATTTATTCTGAACAAAGTTTTGGGTAAAAATTCGCCGGTAAACAGCACGATGATGGTTGCGATGATAGTTTGCAGCAGTGTAATCACAAACTGATTGTCGGTAAAAGAAAACAGCGGAGTGAGCAAGTCAGCCATTTTTAAGCCATAGACAACCAATACAATATTGTTTCCGACCAACATGGATGATATGAACTGCTGCGGATGACGATAGAACACGCTCAACATAGAAGAGGTCAGGTTGGGTCGCATTTTCTCAAGTTCGAATCTCAGTTTACTTGAAGATACGAACGCTATTTCCATCCCTGAAAAAAACGCAGAGAGAATGAGACAAATAAAGATGTAAATCAGTGTGTTCAAATGAATAAAAACTATTTTGGAGATACAAAATTACTTTAAAAACTTCTTTAAATGAAATAGTTTTTAAAATAAATACGCTTAAGTTTTAGAAATGTGTTTGTTTTTGCGAACTTAGGTCACTCGTAACCCATTCAAAATTGCGAAGAGAAAGCAGGATTGGAAATTTAGAAACACACATGAGAGCTTTGATGCAATGTCTGAAATGAAGAATTAAGTATATATAAATTTTGGCAGTTTAAAAAAAAGTTTTACCTTTGCAGTCGCTTTTGAAAAAGCAGATTCAGTAGCTCAGCAGGTAGAGCACATCCCTTTTAAGGATGGGGTCCTGGGTTCGAACCCCAGCTGAATCACAATTTCAATCCCACCGTAAAGTTTATTACACCCCCATTGTTTCTGAAATCGGTAATCTGTTCATCCAATGATTTTCCATGTTTGAAACCATAGCGAAGATCTGTCGTGATGAAGTCGAATAAATCGATGCCTGCACCCACCTGATATTCCACTCTTGCTTTGTCGAAGAAAAACGCTTCTTCCTTGTTGTGCGTGTACATAGCGCCTCCTGACAAGTGTAAACTCAGTAAGCCGATATCTAAGAATTTAACACCGACATGAACAGGTACTTTAAACTGTTCGATGGAGCTAAGGCTATCACCGACAGGGTATTTATGAACCGCATAATGAAATTCCGGTTGGAAATACACTCTTTTGCCCAACTGCATAAAACCACCGATTTGATAGTTGCCATTTAGATGCCCGGTGGATGCTTCGATACTTTCCGGAAAATTGTCGGTATTGGTGTTGAAGTCGAGACCGAATTTAGGTCCAAATTTGAAATAGATTTTCTCAGTTTTGTTATTTTGAGCATGCAATACAGTGGTCATTAATCCCGTCAAAATAAAAATCAACAACATGATGTATTTCCGTTTCATGATTTGAGATATTGTATGGTTTTTAATGCACGAAAACTGATGCAAAGATGATGATTTAATTTAAAAACTACAAATTT
>CAZOUH010000023.1:5522-12239 GCA_964582935.1 uncultured Paludibacter sp. | reverse complement strand
TCAACTTATTTTATTCGACCCAACTTACAAGTTTACGGCGGTGCTGCGTTTATTGTCGAACACAACCCCCTCTATAATTCTATAAATTGGTTCAGAACCTCAACCAGATATGGATTTCAGTTGCAGACAAGTTTGATTTATCATCTATAATTCAAAAAAGCAAGTCGCCCTATCGGACGACTTGCTCTCTTAACACAAATCTTTTAAAAAATACCTCTTAGAATTTACTATTCACGGTTATGAAAATCTGAACCCAGCACTCGGCACTCGGAACCCGCAACCCGCGTAATCTCTTACAATTGTGGACCGGATGCTTTCAATGCGATGGCAGCGTCGTTCACACAATACTGTTCAAAGTTTTCAATATATTTTGCAGCTAATTGCTTGGCTTTTACTTCCCAGTCGGCAGCCGACGGATAAGTATCACGAGGATCAAGGATGCCTTCAGACACATTATTCAAAGCCTTAGGAGCATACAAGTTCAAAACTGGAACGTGGAAAGTCTCAGCTTCTTCGATTGAACCGTCCAAGATAGCATCAATGATGGCACGCGTATCTTTCAAAGAAATACGTTTGCCTGTACCGTTCCAACCAGTATTTACCAAATAAGCCTTTGCATCATGTTCTTGCATTTTTTCAGCCAAGTCAGCAGCGTATTTAGTGGGGTGTAAAGTCAAGAAAGCTTCTCCAAAAGCAGGAGAGAATGACATTTGCGGTTCTGTGATTCCGCGTTCGGTTCCTGCCAATTTTGATGTATAACCACACAAGAAGTGATATTGAGCCGATTGTTCGTCTAAGATAGATACCGGAGGCAATACACCAAATGCGTCAGCTGACAAGTAAATGATTTTCTTGGCATGACCGGCACGAGATGGCAATACGATTTTACTAATGTGGTAAATCGGATATGAAACACGTGTATTCTCAGTTTTTGAAGCCTCTTTTGTATAATCAATAGAGCCGTCTTCATTAACAGTTACGTTTTCTAACAACGCATTGCGACGAATGGCTCTCCAGATATCAGGTTCTTTATCTTTTTCTAAATCGATTACTTTGGCATAGCAACCACCTTCGTAGTTGAAAACACCATGACTGTCCCAACCGTGCTCGTCATCACCAATCAAATAACGCTTTGGATCGGCAGACAAGGTAGTTTTACCTGTTCCGGAAAGACCGAAGAACACGGCTACATCGCCTTCTGCACCCACGTTAGCTGAACAGTGCATGGAAGCAACGCCTTTCAAAGGAAGGAAGTAATTCATCAAAGCAAAAATGCCTTTTTTCATTTCACCACCGTACCAAGTACCGCCAATAACCTGCATCCTGCGGGTTAAATCAAACAAGGTGAAGTTTTCAGAATGAAGTCCTTGCTCTTTCCAGTTCGGATTGGTAATTTTAGAACCATTGATAGTAACCCAATCAGGCTCCCCATAATTGTCTAATTCATGATGAGAAGGACGGATAAACATATTGGTCACGAAGTGAGCTTGCCATGCAACTTCCATGATAAAACGCACTTTCATGCGGGTATCCTCGTTGGTACCACAGAATGTGTCAACGACATATATTTTTTTGGCTCCGGAAAGTTGTTTGGTTACCAAATCTTTACATGCATCAAAAACTTCCGGAGTGGTCGGCTTGTTGATGGTGCCGTCCCACCACATAGTATCTCTCGTTGTATCGTCTAAAACGATAAATTTATCTTTAGGAGAACGTCCGGTAAAGACACCGGTGTCAACTGCTACTGCACCTGTATCCGTTAAAATACCTCTTTCAAAACCTTCGTTGGCAGGATCCATTTCGTCCTGAAACAACTGTTCGTAAGTAGGATTGTGTACGATTTCAAAATTGCCTGAAATCCCGTACTTGCTTAAATCCAAATTTGTCATCTGCTAATAAATAAAATGGTTATGTATAATTTTTTACTTGAAAAAAACTAAATCTCGAATTTGACGGACAAAAGTACAATATTTTTATGGAGGCACAAAAAACAATTAAAGAAATATTTCTTTAATTAAAGATTTAAAGTATTTCTAAACATAATGATACAAACTATCCCGATGAAAAATTGTATTTTTGTGAGTTCCATGGTCCACGAATCAATTCGTGGATTGTTAATATGGTTGTATTTGTAGTTATTGTTTTGATTATCAGGATATCTTTATGAAGATAAAAATTGTCAACCGCTCTAAGCACGCTTTACCCGGATATGCTACTGTGCATGCTGCGGGGATGGATTTACGGGCTGATACAGCTGAAAAAATAGTACTGAAACCTTTGGAAAGAAAGCTGATTCCGACAGGTTTATACATTGAATTGCCGATAGGGTACGAAGCGCAAGTCAGACCGAGAAGTGGCTTGGCGCTTAAAAAAGGCATTACGGTGTTAAATTCACCGGGTACCATTGATGCCGATTATCGAGGCGAAATAGGGGTTATCCTCATTAATTTATCTTCGGAAGATTTTGTCATTGAAGATGGTGAACGCATTGCGCAAATGGTGATTTCTGCTCACGAGCGAGCAGTATGGGAAGAAGTCGAAACCTTGTCTCCTTCCGATCGTGGTGAAGGAGGATTTGGACACACAGGCGTATGAAGCAGTGGAGGATTTGGACATACGTCTTTTTTTTGATGCTGCTTTCCTGTCAAACTACCAAGCAGATCGGAAGTCAAAAGCAGGTCAGGCAGCAGGTATTGACTGAAGATGAACAGCGTGTTTTTGATTATCATTTTTATGAAGGCATCCGACTCAAAGAGGAAGGGAAATACGAACATGCTTACGACTCGTTTCTTGCTTGCAAGTCCATTGATTCCTTGGATACCGGCTTGATAGCTGAGATTGCCATCATGCAACTTGCCTTAGGTAATGCAGAGGAAGCCATCGCGGGAATGCGGCAGGCTGTGAAGCAAGAACCGAATAACTGGTGGTACAATACCAATTTACTCAACATGTATCTTCAGGGTAAAAAGTACAATGAAGCGATAGTCATCGGTGAGTCTTTATTGAAAAAATATCCGGAAAAGGAGTATGCATACAATGTGTTGATTCATCTTTACAAAGAAACCAATCAGCTGTCGAAAGCAATTGTTTTATATGATAAATTAGAGCGAATTGCCGGTATCAGTGAAAGGACGGTGTTCGAAAAAATCGGCATTTACCTGTCGAATCAAAATTTCAAAAAGGCACAGGCGGAAATAGATAAAATAATTCAGAAGTTCCCTTCAGAAAATAAATATAAAATTCTGAAAGCCGATTTGATGATGCAGCAAGGAAAATTATTGGATGCTTATGAGTTGTATCAACAAATCCTGAAAGCCGATCCTCAAAATCCTTATGTGTATGTTTCGCTTTCTGAGTATTACAAGGCGGTCGATAATCCTGACGAATCCTTGAAATACACGGTTATGGCGTTAAAAAGCGGTCAGCTTGATATGAACAGCAAGTTAGATATATTGAGTCAGCATATCGAGCATATTTTACGGGATGAAGGTAAAATCGAGGAGACGGAAAGCTTATTTAAATTGCTCATTGAATATTATCCGTTAGAAGAAGCTGTGCATGGTTATTATGCTGCTTTTCTTCAGCATATGAAAAGAGATGAAGAAGCCGTGATGGTGTATGAATCCATGTTGAATATTAATCCGGACAATAAGCAAACCTGGCTGAATATCATACAAATATATTTCACCGAACAGAATTATCCGGCTGTGTTGCATACTGCCGATCGGGCGTTGGAAGCCACGGGAAATGAGTTGTTGTTTTATCTGTATAAGGGCTTGACCTTGGAACTGATGGAAGAATATGAGCAGGCATTGGAAACTTATTTAGTTGCAAGTTCACTGTTTAAATCGACTGATAAAGCAGATTTGAAAAGCAATATTTTGACGCATTTGGGCGATGTTTGTATGAAACTAAACAAGACAGAGGAAGCTTTTCAGGCTTATGAAGATGCAATTAGCATCAATGCAGGAAATTTGGTTGCACTTAATAATTATGCCTATTCTTTGTCCACAGAAAAAGGAGATTTACAAAAAGCCGAGAGAATGAGTGCTAAAACGGTTGAAAAAGATCCTCGTAACAGTACTTATTTAGATACTTATGCTTGGATATTTTATCAGCAGGGAAATTATTCTTTGGCTAAGTTTTATATTGAAAGGGCAATTGATAATCTGAAAGACACGCAAGGTCAAGGTGTTATATTGGATCATTACGGCGATATACTTTGGATGTCTAAGGATAATGATGAAAAGGCGTTGGAGATTTGGGAGAAAGCTTTTGAGTCCGGATATCAAACCGATGAATTGAAAGCAAAAATAGACAATAAAGGATGGGAGAGATAAAGAAATTGAATGGGAATAGATTAAGATATAAAATGCATCAAAGAACTGTACATATATTTGTTGTAGTTGGACTGCTGATTGCTTTTACCGGATGTAAAGTAAAGCAAAAAGTAAAAATTGACGATTTACACACACATGAGGAAGTACTTTTGCAAGCAGTCTTACAAGCAGAACCCGCATTCGGAAACATCCATTTTACACGCATGAACATAGGGGTGGATTTGAATGGCAAAGCCAAATACAACAGCGCAGCAAATTGTAAAATCATGGCGGATTCAGTGATACATATTTCTGTGAAGCCTTTCTTTGGCATTGAAATGTTTGTTGCACAATTGACACCGTCGAGCATGCTGCTTGTTGATAAAATCAAAAGCGTGTATTATCAGTCTGATTATCTCATTTTTGAAGAATTGTTCGGTATGCAGTTGAATTACAAAATTGTTGAGTCCTTGCTTACGAACAAACTCTTTACGATTCAGATGAGAAATCAGGAAAAATTACTTCAACCTGTACCTTCTGATAGAAAAAACGAGCGGATATTGATGTATAAAAATGTATCTTTGACCCAGTATTTTCTGTTGAACGAAAACAATCGAATCAGGGAAATAGAAATCAATTCCAATGAAGGAACAGAACAATTCAGGACCTATTACACCGATTTTGTTCCTTCCGGAAAATTTGTTTTCCCTTCAAATATACGTTTTCAACTGAATAATGCGTCAGAGAAGTTCAATTTTAATGTATCTGTTAGTCAGATCGAAATTGATAGTAAATTTGACATTCCCGTTTTGAATACCAATCTGTACAGGCAAGCAGATGTCATGTCTCTTTTTAATTAAACACTTACGACAAATGCGAAAAGTTTTGATCCTATTATTCACTTTTTTGTTGATGGCTGTTGCTTCTGCACAAACCATCAAGGAGCTTGAGGAACAACGCAAAAATGCATTAAAACGCCTTGAGACGACGAGTAAAGTGCTCAGCGAAACTAAAAAGACACAGCAGACCTCTCTCAATAAACTAAATATCATCAACAAAAGCATCAGTCAACGTACAAGCCTAATCAATACCATCAACAAAGAAATCAATGCACTGACGAGAGAGATTGCTACGCTGCATGCGGAAACTAAAAAATTGGAGCGGGAGCTTGAGGCTTTTAAAGAAGATTATGCGCGCATGGTGAGGGAAGCATACATCAACAGAGGAGTGTATTCGAAGATGTTGTTTTTGCTGTCGGCAGAGTCTTTTGACCAATCGTTCAGGCGCCTGCGCTACATGCAGGAATTTACCGCTTACAGGAAACAGCAAATTGAAAAAATCGACAAAACACGTCAAGAGATTGCCCAAAAAACAGCTCAGCTGACACAGCATCAACAGACGCAGGAAGTTGTGAAAAAGCAAAAAAATGCTGAACAGCAAAAACTGATGGACGATAAAAAGAAAGAAAATACGGCTTATGCCAATCTCAAGCAGAAAGAGAAAAATCTTCAGGCTGATTTGAAAAAGCAGCAACAAATAGCCAACGATCTCAATCGAAAAATTGAAGCTTTAATTGCAGAAGAAGTCAGAAAAGCAGAAGAGCAGCGTAAAAAAACAGGCACAGCTTCCCCTGATGCCAAACCGGGTACAGGGGTTTATGCTTTGACCAAAGAAGAGCAGTTGATATCGGGAAACTTTGCTGCCAATGCCGGCAGACTGCTTTGGCCCGTTGAGAGGGGCTTTATCAGTGGCAAATTCGGTGTTCAGCCTCACCCCACTTTGAAGTATGTAACAACCAACAACAAAGGTGTTTATATACAAACTCCTACCAATACTATTGCTCGAGCAGTGTTTGAAGGGGTGGTGACCCAGCGTTTTTCCGTGCCGGGGAGTAATAATGGCGTTATTATTCAACATGGGCAGTACCGAACGGTCTATGCCAATCTTACGACAATCTATGTTCGCGTGGGTGAGAAAGTCTCTGCCAAGCAAAGGATAGGACAGATTTATACGGATGCTGAAAATGATAATAAAACAGAGTTATTTTTTCAAATTTGGAAAGAAAGGACTATCTTAAACCCCGAGTCGTGGATCGCGAAATGAGGGGACAGCCTCCCCCAGCCCCTCCAAAGGAGGGGAGTTGGAGCGTGCAGAAGAATAACCCCCACACCCCCTAAAGGGGGCTGTAACATCCTGCAAGTGATCGCATTACGTATACTCCAAAGTCCCCTTTAGGGGATTTAGGGGTTGAATAAGTTGAATAATAAGTAATGATAAGGGCTTAGAGAGAAAAGAGGGTGTGGAAAAAACAATTTTATAGAATATCAAACAATTTTTTTAGATATAAGCAATGAGTGAAACAAATGGGATGAAGCAGGTTGAATATACCGACAGTAAT
>CAZOUH010000023.1:0-5422 GCA_964582935.1 uncultured Paludibacter sp. | reverse complement strand
ATAAGCAATGAGTGAAACAAATGGGATGAAGCAGGTTGAATATACCGACAGTAATATTATAACCTTAGAGGGATTGGAGCATGTGCGTCGCAGACCGGGGATGTATATCGGGAAGTTGGGCGACGGTTCGCACATGGATGATGGGATTTATGTTTTACTGAAGGAAGTGTTGGACAATTGCGTGGACGAATTTCGCATGGGCGAAGGCAAGCAAATCAATGTCACTTTACATGAAAACTATGTAGAAGTAAGGGATTTCGGACGGGGTATTCCGTTGGGGAAAATGATAGATGCTGTATCTATCATGAATACCGGAGGAAAATATGACTCAAAAGCATTTAAAAAATCGGTTGGATTGAATGGTGTGGGTTCTAAAGCCGTAAATGCTTTGTCCACCAAATTTATCGTACAAAGCTTTCGGGAAGGACAGTCGCGCCGAGCAGAATTTGAACAAGGCGTAATCGTGTCAGACTCCGGAGTGATGGAAGATACAAAGTCGCAAAGGGGAACTTATGTGTATTTTGAACCGGATAATACCATGTTCGAAAAATTCAAATACAACGACGATTTTGTCGATACGATGCTTAGGAATTACGCCTATCTCAATACCGGACTGACATTTATCTTCAATGACACAAAGATAAGTTCCAAAAATGGTTTGGTGGATTTGCTCAATGAAAACATCACCTCAGAAATGCTATACCCCATCATCCACCTGAAAGGGGAAGATATTGAGGTGGCTTTTACGCATACCAATCAGTACGGGGAAGAGTATTATTCTTTTGTGAACGGACAGCATACCACGCAAGGAGGTACGCATCAGAGTGCATTTCGGGAGGCTGTCGGCAGAACCATCAAGGAGTTTTTTAATAAGAACATGGAACTGACCGATATCCGCAACGGTATTGTTGCGGCGGTAGCCATCAGTGTGGAGGAACCGGTGTTCGAGTCTCAGACCAAGACTAAATTAGGTTCTCGCGATATGGCGAAGGACGGGATTACCATCAATAAACATATTTCTGATTTCTTGAAGAAAGAATTG
Organism: uncultured Paludibacter sp.; assembly: GCA_964582935.1. Classification (GTDB taxonomy): domain Bacteria; phylum Bacteroidota; class Bacteroidia; order Bacteroidales; family Paludibacteraceae; genus Paludibacter. The sequence goes on along the minus strand of CAZOUH010000023.1, from coordinate 4,380 downwards.
GATAATTACTTGCACCGTAACTTGGATACTTCCAATATTATGCAGCAGAAAATCCATGACTCGGAAAAGGAGAGGAAAGCGATTGCCGGAGTTACCAAGATAGCCAGAGAGAGAGCGAAGAAAGCCAATCTGCACAATAAGAAGTTACGGGATTGCCGCATTCATTATAATGACAGCAAAGGGAATATTGAGGAAACCAGTATCTTTATTACAGAAGGTGACTCTGCCAGTGGATCGATCACTAAAAGTCGGGATGTAAACACACAAGCCGTTTTTAGCTTACGCGGAAAACCTTTGAATAGCTACGGTCTGACTAAAAAAGTGGTGTACGACAATGAAGAGTTTAACTTATTGCAGGCTGCCCTGAATATTGAAGATGGCTTGGACGGTTTGCGTTACAATAAAGTGATTGTGGCAACGGATGCTGATGTGGATGGGATGCATATTCGCCTGTTACTGATTACCTTTTTCTTACAATTTTTTCCGGACCTGATTAAAAAAGGACATGTGTATATTTTGCAAACGCCCTTGTTTCGTGTGCGCAATAAAAAAGAAACGATTTATTGTTATTCGGAAGAAGAACGCTTGCAGGCAATGGCCAAATTAGGTACGAATCCCGAAATTACGCGCTTTAAAGGATTGGGAGAGATATCGCCGGATGAGTTCAAACACTTCATCGGAAAAGATATACGCTTAGACCAAGTGACACTTAAAAAAGAAGATGCAGTGGCTGAATTGTTAGCGTTTTACATGGGGAAGAATACTTCAGAGCGTCAAAATTTCATCATTGACAATTTAGTGGTTGAAGAAGATGTTGAATGATGAATACTTTATGCGTCAAGCTTTGTTGGAGGCTCAAAAGGCTTTCGAAAGGGATGAAGTCCCGGTGGGCACCGTGATCGTTTGTAATGAAAGAATCATTGCACGTGGACACAACCTGACCGAGACTTTGAATGATGTGACGGCACATGCTGAAATGCAGGCTGTCACTGCTGCGGCTGATTTTTTGGGTGGCAAATATCTCACTGATTGTACCATTTACGTCACCTTAGAGCCTTGTGTGATGTGTGCAGGTGCATTGGGTTGGTCGCAAATCAGTCGGATTGTATATGGAGCAAATGATACAAAAAGAGGTTTTTTACGTTTTGCACCTCAGGCTATTCATCCCAAGACTGTTGTAACAGCCGGTGTGTTAGAAGAAGAATGTGCCGCATTAATGAAAAAGTTTTTTCAGAAAAAGAGATAAAAGGGATAATTTACCATGCTCAAAATCTATCGTGCCTCTGCCGGATCGGGAAAGACATTCAGGCTTACGCAGGATTATATACACCTGCTTTTCAATGCCGAATATGCCCATGCGCATCGTCGTATTTTGGCTGTAACCTTTACGAATAAGGCTACGGAAGAGATGAAATCGCGCATCTTGGAAGAGTTGTATCTCTTGGCATCCGGACAAAAATCGAATTACCGAGAAGGATTGATACAGGTGTACCGACTCACCGAGGAATCGGTCAATCAAAAAGCCCAACGCATACTCGTCAATATTTTACATGACTATACCGCATTCTCCATCAGTACCATAGACCGTTTTTTTCAACAAATCATTCGCTCTTTTGCGCGTGAGATCGGGGTATATGGAGGCTATGCATTGGAATTGGATTCGGACGGTATGTTGGAGCAAGCTGTGGATAATTTGTTTTTAGAATTATCTGAAAAAGAAAATGCACAACTCTTGAAATGGTTGGTACAATTTGCTGAAGAACGTATTGAAAATGCTCAAAATTGGGATATGCGCAGAGATATCCTTAGTTTAGGACATGAAATCTTCAAAGAAAAATATCAACATAAGGCTGTCGAAACCAATCAGAAATTACACGATAAAGCATTTCTTAAAACCTATCAGACAGAGCTGATCAGGATTACGAAAACCTTTACTGAAACTACCACAAGGATAGCTGACGAGGCATTGGCGATTATTCAGCAACACGGATTGACCACCGATCAGTTTAAAGGTGCATCCCGTTCAGGGATGAAAAAGTTGGAAGGGATAAAAAATGGGGATACAAACCTGACCAAAACTTTTAGAGAAATGGCTGAAGATGTCGAGGCATGCTATACAAAAACAACGAGTCCTTCTGTTATTTCAGCTATTGAAGAAGCTTATTTTAGTGGTTTGCAGACTAAAATGCAGGAGTTGATTGACTATGTGGATACAAATGTTTTATCATACAATACGGCTAATTTCGTCCGCAAACATCTGAACACCTTGGGGATTTTGTCTGATTTAGCCATGCAAATCAGGAAGCTGACCACCGATCAGAAAATTATGCTGATATCAGACTCTAACTTGCTGCTGAACCAGGTTATAGATCAAAGTGATGCTCCTTTCATTTATGAGAAAACCGGATTGCTGCTCCATCATTTTATGATAGATGAATTTCAGGATACTTCAGTTTTGCAGTGGGAGAATTTTCTACCGCTTTTGAAAAACAGTTTGTCCATGGATTATTACAATTTGGTGGTGGGAGACGTGAAGCAAAGTATTTATCGCTGGCGCAATTCGGATTGGAATTTATTGGGTAATCAGGTTTATGAAGATTTTAGGCAAGAAAACCTGCAAGAAGAAAATTTGGATACCAACTGGCGCAGTGATAAAAATATCATTCTTTTCAACAATGATTTATTCCTTGAGGCGGCTCAGCTCCTGCAACAAAAGTTGAATGAAAGCCTTCAGCCCGTTCTTCCTTCGCTTCCACATTTGGCTGAATTAGGAAGTAAAATTGTGGATGCTTATCAACAAACTGAACAGCAGTTTCGTAAAAATGCAGGTGAGGGCAATGTGAAATTTCAATTTATAGAAAGAGCTGATTCAGAGGGAGATTCATGGAAAGAGCAAAGTTTGAATAGCTTGCCCGCTGTGCTTGAAGATTTTCAATCGAGGGGCTACAAACCGGCTGAAGTCACTATTTTAGTCAGGACGAATGAGGAAGCATCCATGGTTATCCGAAAATTATTACATCATAAAACAACGGATGAAGCCAAATCCGGTTTTAGTTACGATATCATGGGATCGGAAGGGCTGACTTTAGAATCGGCTGCATCTGTGAGGTTTTTGTTAAGTCTGCTGCGATTATTCATTCATCCTGAGGATGTTGTGCAAAAAATGATGATGCAGTTTGAGTATGCAAAAGGTAAATTTGGACGATCTGCCTCAGATGCTGTACAAGATGCTGTTGCTAATTGTAATAACACCAATCATACGGATAAGGCTGATTGCGATGCCGCTATTTCTTCCATATTTACCGAAAAAGAGAATGAACAATTGAAGTCATACAAGCATTACACCTTGTTTGAGATGGTCGAAAACATCATCGCACTATTTGATTTGGCGTCATGGAATAATAAGGAAGTGATTTTTCTACAAGCCTTTCAAGATGTGGTGTATCAGTTTTCAACAGGTAAAACATCTGACCTGAATGCTTTTCTGCAATGGTGGGATCAATTTGGTGTAAAACAAAGCATTGCGACTCCGGAGAAAGAAGATGCTTTTCGCATCATGACCGTACACAAGGCTAAAGGCTTGGCGTTTGATGCAGTAGTGATGCCTTTCTGCGACTGGACATTAGATTCACGCATGCGTAATATCATGTGGTGCGAAACCCTTGCGCCACCTTTCAACGCATTGCCGCTGATGCCGGTAGAATATACCAAAGCATTGGGACAATCGGTCTTTGCTGCCGAATATTATAAAGAAATGATGCTTACTTTTATGGATAATCTGAATCTTGCTTATGTCGCTTTCACCCGCCCCAAACACGAGCTGATAGCAATTTGCCCACTTCCTAAAGAAAAAAAGGATGGCAGTATAACCGTTAACAGCATTTCGAGTTTGATTTATCAATGCCTGACGGCAAGTAATAGAAGATTCCTGACTTCTCATTTTGATGAAGAAGCTTTAATGTATCAGACAGGACAAGCTATACATAAAGAACGACCAATCAAACATCCCCAAGAACCTGCGCCGGTATCCGACACCTATCCCATTTGTAATATTTCCGGTCGCCTAAAACTCAAACACAATATGGGCATGCTGAACCGCGAGGAAATCGACATCACTGAAAGTCCGTTAGATTATGGCAACCTGATGCACGAGATATTCTACAACATACAAGCACCGGACGACCATCAAGCCGTCATAAACGAGTTTATACGGGCAGGAAGAATTACCGACACGGAATCGAAACACATTATTAAAGATGTGGAAGATTTTTGGCAGCTGCCCGAGACCAAGTCATGGTTCAAGCCCGGTGTTCAAGTCTTGAACGAAACCACCATCCTTACTCCCGAAGGTCAACATTATCGTCCCGACCGCATCATTTT
>CAZOUH010000022.1:0-12286 GCA_964582935.1 uncultured Paludibacter sp. | reverse complement strand
CGAAATTGCTTGGATGCAATCCTATTTGAATCATAAGTTACGCACAGAATTAACTATGTTTTTCGTTGATGGCAAAAATGTAATCGAAGTTGATGGCAGCAGCATGCCTCCCAAACGACAAAATATTGGAACATTCAGAAATAAAGGTGTGGAATTCTCCGCCAACTACAGTATCAACAAACAATGGCAGGCTTCCGCCAATTATACCTTCCTTGATATGGACAAACCCATATTGGCAGCGCCCCGTCATCAGTTGAATTTCAATCTGAATTACCAATATAAAATTTTCAATTTGAATACAAGTTTACAGCATATTAATGGATTATATGCATCTGTTGAAACTCCTACTACTCCGGAAGTAATGCAGCACTACACTCTTTTAAATACGCGCCTTTCAGCCAAGGTATTGAAACAATTAGAATTATTTGCCTCAGCTCATAACATACTCAATCAGCAATATGAAATTAATTACGGTTATCCCATGGCCGGCATTAATTTTCACGGTGGTTTTAATTTCAATCTTTAATTAAAAATTACAATGAAACGCATTTTCCTAATTGGCTATATGGGTTCGGGCAAAACTGCTATGGGCAGAATGTTAGCAGCTCATCTCGGTTTGGAGTTTATTGACTTAGACGCCTATATTGAAAATAAATACAGACTGACAATTGCCCGGATATTTGAGCAGGAGGGAGAGGCGGGATTTCGTGAGATAGAAAGAAAATACCTGCATGAAGTAGCTGAATTTGAAAATGTAGTGATTGGTACAGGAGGTGGAGCGGCTTGTTTTTTTGATAATATGGAATTGATGAACCGAAGCGGGGACACCATTTATCTCAAACTCTCAGCGGAGCATTTGGCTGCCAGGTTAGCAACAACCAAGACAGGAATCAGACCCATCCTTCAGCATAAATCGGGAGATGAATTATTGCAATTCATCAAAGACAACCTTAAACATCGAGAGCCATACTATCTTCAGGCAAAATACATTATAGAAGGGAACGACCAGGAAATCGAACGTCGGTTAATCCAATTAGAATTTTAGACAAATTTTGTTGATAACTTTTTTCTGTTTGTTCCCCCCTATTTCGGTCAAAAGTGCTTATCTTTAACCGTCAAATTTTACCTTTTGCTTGGGCGTTTAATCTATTTTAATCCATCAGATTACGTCGATCCTGCCGAAAAAAGGTTCCCTACACATCAATAAAATGGAGCATAATCAACAGAAATCTTTCGTTCATCTACACGTACACTCCCATTTTTCAATTCTCGACGGTATGTCAACCATACCCGGCTTGATTGAGAAGTCTATGGCATTAGGCATGCCTGCTGTTGCACTGACAGATCATGGCAATATGTTTGGTATCAAGGAGTTTTACAATTACGCAAATGGTAAAAACCGACCCATCAACGATGAAATTAATACGCTGCAAAAGCAATTGGTAAAAAACGAGATTTCTGATGATGAAAAAGAAGCCATTCAAACTCAAATTGCAGCCTTAGAAAAAAAACGTTTCAAACCAATTTTAGGTTGTGAAGCTTATGTAGCTAAACGCGGGCGCTTGTTGAAAGAGACTGCGGAAGATCGCAGCGGTTACCATTTAGTGTTGTTGGCAAAAAATAAACAAGGCTATCAGAATCTGTGTAAATTAGTGTCATTGGGATACACAGAAGGGTTTTATTATCGTCCTCGCATCGACCATGCATTGTTGGAGCAATACAGCGAAGGCATCATTGCTTCTTCTGCCTGTTTAGCCGGAGAAATTCACCGTCAAGTCGAAATCGGAGATTTAGAAGCTGCCGAAAAAGCGATTCATTGGTACAAAAAGGTTTTTGGAGATGACTTTTATATCGAACTGCAACTGCATCAAACGGACAAGGCGAATGCTGATATGGAGGTCTATGAAAAGCAAAGGCGGCAAAATGAAACACTCATCCAATTGGCACGGAAGACCAATACAAAACTGTTGGCAACCAATGACGTGCACTTCATTGAAGAAGAACATGGGGAAGGTCACGAAAGATTGATTTGTCTGAGTACCGGTAAGGATTTGGATGATCCCACCCGCATGCGATACAGCAAACAGGAATATCTGAAATCACCCGAACAAATGTGGACTATCTTTGGAGCTGTTCCGGAAGCCCTTGAAAACTCCCTTGAAATCGCTGATAAAGTGGAGTTTTACAGCATAGATTCTGACCCGATGATGCCGGCTTTTCCTATCCCCGAAGATTTTGCAACTGAAGAGGAATACCAGCAAAAATACAGTGAACAGATGCTGCGTGAGGAGTTTGCTGAAAACTATGACAGATTAGGTAGCTACGAGGAGATTATTCGCGTGAAGTTAGATGCGGATTATCTCCGTAAATTGACCCTCGACGGTGCCATAAAACGCTATGGAGAAAATTTAAGTGATGAAATTTCTGAACGTATAGATTTCGAGTTGAGCGTGGTCAAGGACATGGGTTATCCGGGATACTTTCTAATCGTTCAGGACTTTATCAACGAAGCCCGTAAAATGGGCGTATCGGTCGGACCGGGACGTGGATCGGCTGCAGGGTCTGTGGTTGCTTATTGTTTGGGAATTACAGATATCGATCCTTTGAAATACGATTTACTGTTTGAGCGTTTTCTGAATCCTGATCGTATCTCCATGCCTGATATTGATATTGATTTTGATGATGACGGTCGCGGTCAGGTGCTGCGTTATGTCAAAGAAAAATACGGAAAAGAAAGGGTGGCTCATATCATCACCTACGGAACGATGGCTACAAAATCTGCCATCAAAGATGTGGCGCGCGTTCAAAGGTTGCCCCTACAGGAAGCTGAACGCCTGACTAAATTGATTCCGGACAGATTTCCGGATGATACGACCAGCAAAGGTCTGAAAGTGAATATTGCCAATAGTGTCAAGTTCGTCCCGGAATTACAAATTGCCAGAAATTCTTCCGATTTAAACTTATCAAATACACTGAAATATGCGGAAATGCTTGAAGGTACGGTGCGGCAGACCGGCGTTCATGCCTGCGGTGTAATCATCGGTGCCGACGATTTGATCAATCTCGTTCCGCTCAGTACCGCCATTGACAAAGAAACCAATGAAGAAATTTTAGTTACGCAATACGAAGGTTCGGTCATTGAAGAAATTGGTTTGATTAAGATGGATTTTTTAGGCCTAAAGACTTTATCCATCATCAGGGAGACCTTATCCAATATTAAAAAGACCCATCAAATCGATATAGATATCGATGCCATCCCGATGGATGACAAAAAGACTTTCGAGCTTTTCAGTAAAGGCAATACAGTAGGTACTTTTCAGTTTGAATCGAACGGCATGCAGAAATACCTCAAAGAACTTCAGCCTACTCAATTTGAAGATTTAATAGCGATGAATGCGCTGTACAGACCCGGTCCGATGCAGTACATCCCGCGTTTTATCAACCGAAAACACGGGCGCGAGCAGATCGATTATCATTTCCCGATTATGGAGAAAAGATTGAAAGACACATATGGCATCACTGTTTACCAAGAACAGGTCATGTTACTCAGTCGTGATTTAGCCGGGTTTACCCGTGGCGAATCTGACGCACTCCGCAAAGCCATGGGTAAGAAAAAAGCTGATGAAATGGCTGTGATGGAGGTCAAATTCATGGAAGGCTGCAGAAAAAACGGTTTCGGTCCGGATTCGAAACTCAAACAAATCTGGGCTGACTGGTCGGAATTTGCCAAGTATGCATTCAATAAATCCCATGCAACTTGTTATTCCCAAATCGCCTATCAAACTGCTTATCTGAAAGCCAATTACCCCGCTGAATTCTTGGCTGCCAACTTAACCCGCAACAAAGATGACATTGCAGAAGTAGGCAAGTTTATGGACGAATGTCGCAATATGGGTATGAACGTACTCGGACCGGCTGTGAATGAAAGTGATCTTACATTTACTGTAACAGCAGATGGGAATATCCGTTTTGGTTTGGGGGGCATTAAGGGAGTTGGAGAAGGTGCTGTAGAAGCTATTGTTGTCGAGAGGAAAGCCAGCGGTCCTTTCAAAAGTTTCTTCGACTTTATTGAACGTGTTAATTTATCATCCTGTAATAAAAAAGCCATAGAAAGCTTGGTTTATGCCGGTGCATTCGATGAATTTACCGATATCAGGAGGGAGCAATTTTTCGCTGAAAACGACAAAGGTGAAGTGGTGATTGAAAGCATCATACGTTACGGAAATAAATACCAAGCCGACCAGGCTGCCAACCAGATTTCTCTTTTTGGCGATTTTGATGCCGTTGAAATCGTGAAACCTGAAATTCCATACGCCCCTGATTGGTCGCCTTTGGAAAAGCTGAATAAAGAACGCGAATACATCGGCATGTATCTTTCAGCGCATCCTTTGGATGATTATGAATTCGAAATCAACCACATCAGCAATACAACTACACAGGATTTAAAAGACCTGATGCCATTGATGGGCAAACAGTTTAAAATAGGCGGTATGGTTACAGCCACCCGATCCGGCACTACCAAAACGGGTAATCCCTATGGAATTTTTACTTTAGAGGATTATGAGGGCGCTTTTGAATTTCCGCTGTTTGGCAACAACTACATTGAATTTAGCAAATACATGATTAAAGATTTGTATTTGTTGATTTCGGGTACGGTGCAAAGGAAAGGTGCCGATTTTGGCAACAGATACGTAGATCCGAATGCACCGGTTATTCCGGAAGTGAAAATTCAGAAAATTGATATCATGAACGGCTTAAAAGATAAATTAATTAAATCTTTGACGATTTCATTCCCTATTGATGAATTGGATGAAGCTTTAGCTACAAATTTGAGCGAGATGATTATCCGTCACAAAGGGAGTATAAATGTTTACTTCAATGTGATAGATTTATCTTCCCAAAACAGGGTAAAATTATTTGCCCGCCAACATCGCACTACTGTCAACAAAGAAGTCTATAAATTTCTTAAGACCAATAAAGAAGCTGGGAAAATTGATTTTCAAGTGGAATTAAATTAAATAGAAAAACTCAATAACAGCATCAAACAAATCAATGTATTTTAATTTCGTATCTTAATTTTTTTGGCTTATTTTTGTACCTGAAAAATTTAAACGACATCAGAAAATTAACTATTTAAAATAAAGAAAAATGGCATTAGAATTCACAGATGATAACATCAAGGGCATCGTTGGTTCCGGTCAGCCGGTAGTGATTGATTTTTGGGCTGAATGGTGCGGTCCCTGCAGGATGGTCGGACCCAGCATCGAAGAACTTTCAAAAGAATATGAAGGAAAAGTTCAAATCGGCAAATTGAATGTTGACGAGCATATTGACACTCCAAGTGAATACGGCGTCAGAAATATTCCGACTATCTTATTCATAAAAGACGGACAAGTGGTTGACAAGCAAATCGGAGCAGCTCCAAAAACTGTGTTGGAAGCCAAAGTCAAAGCCTTATTATAATTTCAGATAAAAGTCCTTGACTAAAGCGGTAAACTCATTTGAATACTGATGTCTGTTTTCAGTTTCAATTGTCAAAGTAGAAATCTGCGTTTTTCTATTTGAAAAACCAAATTCCAACAAGAGTCTTTTCGCTGCTACATCAGGCTTAGGATAAACATAAACAGATTGATAACAAAACAATCCTAATTCGTTTGCGTGTTCTATGCATTTCAAACCCTCAGTAACAGGAAGAATAATACAAATTCTTCCTGTTTTTTTTAGCAATTGCGCAGCATATTTCAACCATTGCTGATGTGTTACTGATCCGGTGTGCCTTGCCATCGTCCTGGCTTGATCGGGAGCTTGTAAAGAAGATACAAAAAACGGAGGATTAGAAACGATTAAGTCATACCTGCGGCTGCTTTTTTCTGCAAATACCTCCAAAGATTGATGATAAACCTCGATTCTATCGTGCCATTCAGATGCGCCGACATTGATTTGTGCTTGTTTTACTGCTCCTGAATCTATGTCAATAGCGTCTATATGCGCTTTGGTGCGTTGGGCTAACATCAAAGCAATCAATCCACTGCCCGTTCCAATATCTAACAGGTGTTGCTCAGATTGTAAAACAGGTGTCCATGCACCCAATAACACGCCATCTATGCCGACTTTCATCGCACATAAATCGTGATATACAGTAAATTGTTTAAACCGGAAATAGGGGTTGGACATGACTATCTTCTTGCCGGCCTTCCGGTTTCTTTAGGTTGATGAGCAGGAGAAGCGGCAGATCGTGGGTTTCTATTTTGAGATGGATTAGCCTGCGGAGCTGTGGATCTTCTTTCCGGTACAACAGATCGGGTAGGATTTGTAGATTGAGTTGGCTTTGGCGCAGCCTGTCGGTTTGTTCCTTCAGAAGGAAGAGCAGCCCGCCTTTGAGGAACTGACTGATCCTTTCTTTCCAACGGTGCAGCTGTCCGTCTTTGAGCCGGCTCAGGTCGTTGATTGTCAACAGGAGATGTCCGACGCTGCAAGCTTCCCGTTTGGGGTAAATTGTGTTGAAATTCAGTACTTCCGGAGGGATAACGATCGTATTTTTTTTCTTGCAAACGCTTGTATTGATCTTGTGTCAGCACTTGTTTAACCTCAGTATCTTTATTTTTCACCCGCTCAAGTGCCTGACTTCTTGAATTAGAGACTTGTCGTTCACGCGCATGGCGTAGGTTTATTTCATAAATTGCCTGGACTTGTTCCTTGCTGAGATTTAATTCTTGTTGCATTTTCTGCGTTTGCATCACAGCTTCCTGCTCAGGCGTTCGGGCAGGAGCAGTAGCATTATCCTGAGCTAAATTATTAGCATTCAGCATAAAACCAAAAACTAAGAGCAAAAAGACATAAAAAAATTTCATCGGTAAACCCATAAAAATTGCAACGTGGGGGCGCATCAATCACTGTGCCAAAAAACTTTTATGGGCGAAACCTATTTGCTCAATTCCCTGAGTTTGATGTTGGTCAGCACCTTTTTAGTATGTAAAGAAAAGTCTCCGGAGAGCATCCATCCGAAGTAGCCCGTGTCTTTTTTGAGTATGTCAGACACCTTTTGTCCTTTATATTTACCGAAATTAAATACCTCATGACCATTTTCATCATAAACAAATCTACCAGCAAAATCCACATTTTTGGTCTGGGTGGTAAATTTCGATAAGCCCTCTACAGTTGTTGGCAAATCCTGATAAGTCTCCAACTGTGCCTTTAGGATTTCAAAAGTTGCCATGGTATCCACGGCAGCATCATGAGCACCGGTCAGTTCTTTATTACAATAGAACTGATAGGCAGCAGAAAGATTTCTGGGTTCTTTTTTGTGAAACACCACCTGCACATCGATGAATTTTCTTTTAGACAAATCAATATCAACTTCTGCACGCAGCAATTCCTCAGCCAACAGTGGGATATCAAAGCGATTGGAGTTATAACCGGCAAGATCACAACCTTCAAAATCTCTGGCTATTTCATTGGCTACATGCTTAAACAGCGGAGCCATAGCTACATCATCATCGGTGATTTTATGGATGGCGGTCGCTTGAGGCGGAATGGGCATTCCGGGGTTGATCAGAAAGCTTTTGGACTCTTCTTTCCCGTTGGGATAAACCTTGTGATAAGCGATTTGCACAATGCGATCATTCACTATGTCGATACCGGTTGTTTCAAGATCAAAGAAAATCAGGGGATTTTTTAATTCGAGTTTCATAATACTAATCATTCAAAAGCATGGGCATCAGAAGCATCAGAATCTCTTCATTTTCTTTGTTTTCAAAAGGAAGAATGATGGCTGCACGTGAGGGGTCGATCAGTTCAATAACTACTTCACTGGATGAAATGTTTGAGAGAATTTCAATGAGGAAAACAGATTTGAACCCTATTTTGATGTTTTCTTCTGCAAATTCACATGCAACAGTTTCCTCCGCTGAAATGGAAAAATCGATGTCTTGAGCTGAAACGACAATTTGATTGTCGGCAATATCTAATTTTACAAGATTATTCGCTTGATTGGAGAATACGGAAACGCGCTTCAAAGCATTCAATAGAGAAACCCTGTCCACAATTACCTTGTAAGGACTTTCTTTCGGAATCACCGCATTATAATTTGGAAATTTACCTTCTACCTGACGACAAATCATGGTGTAGTTGGATAACTGAAAATGAGCGTTTTTCTTATCAAATTTTACTACTACTTCACCGCTCTCTTTGGGCAGGATGCTTTTGAGCATGTTAGCCGGCTTTTTCGGCAAGACAAAGCTGGCAGTTTCAGCCTCTTCAACCAATTTCAAATCCGTATAATTCGTTTTATAACGAACGAGCTTGTGTGCATCGGTAGCAACCAAAGTCAAATTATCCGCTGCCATGTCAAAATAAACTCCGTTCATGATCGGACGTAATTCATCGTCGGCAGCACTGAATAAAGTTTTGGTAATACCCGCCTCCAATGTCTCAACCGGCAGGGTCATTTCTTGTGCATCAACTTCAATCTCCGGCATTTGCGGATATTCATCCCCATTTTGACCGATAAAATTATAGAAGCCATTAGCAGAAGTAATCACCATTGCCAAATTTGAATCGTTGATGTCAAACGTTAATGGCTGATCGGAGAACTCACGCAAAGTCTCAAGCAACAAGCGCGATGCCACCGCTACTTTTCCGGAACCCTCAACCTCTTCAACCTCCATGTGAGTAATTAAAGTGGTTTCCGTATCCGTTGCGGTCATGGTCAGCTGTTGCCCATTCAAATCAAATAAGAAATTATCAAGTATCTGTAAGGTGTTTTTCGCATTGATAACACGACTGATAGCTTGTAAGTGACTTAGTAAAACGGTACTGTTTGCTACAAATTTCATATTTCTCTTTGTTTATCTTGTGTGCCAATATTCAATCTTTCATGTAGGAATAAACTGAGCGATTGACTGTTAATTTTATTCAAATGAAGAAGAATTAGAAAAGCAAATGTACGCATTTTTTTTAGAAAAAAGAAGAGAGATAAAAAATAAATCTCATCTCTCTTCTTTTCACAAATTAATGATTTAGACTTCTCCGGCATGGGAAAAGCCGTAAATCAACAAGCGAACCATTAGAGCAATTCCACGCTTCGTTTCACAAACTCAGCCAAAGCCTTTCCTTTCAGCATATTGTTAGCCAACAAAGCCAAATCAATCAACTGTCCGACTTGCTTATTCTCACCACCATAAGTATTTAACAACACATCTTTTTTATCCTTTAGAGCGGTGATTTGTCCCATCAAATCTTCCAATGCTGTTTTTTCTTCCGCCGGAATTTCTTCCTCTTTTTTGTCTTTATGACTATCTTTCAAAGACTGATGTTTTGCTTCCACTTGTGCCAATTCTTCATAAACCGGACTTATCTCAGCCTTCAAAGCTTCTTCTTCATCCTTCAATAATTTTTCAATCAAGGGATGCGCTGTATTCACGACCAAATTATAACTATCCGGCATTTCACCGTAGAAATTCATCATCCCGCCTTGCAATGCCGACATATCTTTCATACGACGCATAAATTCATTTTGGGTGATGAAAACGGGGTTGGCTTGCGGATTTAAATGCTCGAAGGAAACGAGAAATTCTGTCTTTTCAATAGTCGGCAGTTGCGATTTAAAAATGGTGATTAACTCATCGCGCTGTTGGTCGCTGATGGACACCTGAGCAGCATCTTCTTTCTGAATCAGCTTTTCAACGGTGTCGCCATCCACCCTCACAAAGCGGGTCTTTTCAAATTTCTGCTCCAACTGACTGATAACATGCACATCCAACTGACCATCCATAATCAGCACATCATAACCCTTATCCTGCGCCTGCTGAATATAGCTGTATTGCTCATCTTGTTGGGTAGTATATAAATAAATCAAATCGCCATTTTTGTCTTTCTGATTTTCTTCCACCAATTTTTTGTATTCATCGAAAGTAAAGTACTTACCATCAACATTTTTCAACAAAGCAAATTTCTCAGCTTTCTCGTAAAATTTCTCATCACTCAACATACCGTATTGAATGAAAACCTTCAAATCATCCCATTTACTTTCAAAGTCAGGGCGTTCTTTTTTAAAGATATCCTCCAATCTATCAGCTACTTTCTTGGTAATATGGCCGGAGATTTTTTTCACATTCCCATCACTTTGCAAATAACTGCGCGAAACGTTCAGCGGGATATCCGGCGAATCAATCACACCATGTAATAATGTCAGGTAGTCGGGCACAATATTCTCGACTTGGTCGGTAACAAAAACCTGGTTGCTATACAATTGAATCTTATTGCGCTGCAACTCGATATTATTTTTGATTTTAGGGAAATAGAGAATACCCGTTAGGTTGAAAGGATAATCTACGTTCAAATGGATGTGAAACAAAGGATCTTCAGAAAAAGGATATAATTCACGATAAAACGCTTGATAATCCTCCTCTTTCAAATCAACAGGTTTCTTAGTCCATGCGGGCGTCGTATTATTGATGACATTATCTTCATCCGTTTCCACCTCCTTGCCATCTTTCCATTCTTTTTTCTTACCGAAGACAATTTCTACTGGTAAGAATTTCGCATATTTTTTCAATAATTCAGAGATTCTGGCTTCTTCCAAAAACTCTTTATTCTCATCGTCAATATGCAGCACGATATCCGTACCTCTTTCCGATTTAATCGTATCTTCTAAGGTATATTCCGGATCACCCTTGCATGACCAATGTTGAGCAACCGAACCTTCCTGGTAAGATTGAGTAAAAATTTCCACCTTTTTGGCAACCATAAAAGCAGAATAGAAACCCAAGCCAAAATGTCCGATGATAGCCTGGGCATCGTTTTTATACTTTTCAATAAAATCTTCCGCACTTGAGAGGGCGATTTGATTGATGTACTGATCGATTTCCTCAGCCGTCATTCCAATGCCCCTGTCAGAAACCGTTAATGTTTTCTTCTTTTTATCAATGTTGATATAGACTTTCAGTTCGCCCAATTCACCTTTGAACTCACCCACAGAAGCTAATGTTTTCAACTTCTGCGTAGCATCCACCGCATTCGACACCAATTCACGCAAAAAAATCTCGTGGTCACTGTATAAAAACTTCTTAATTACGGGGAAAATATTATCACTCGTTACCCCAATACTTCCTTTTGCCATATATATGATTTTTAAAATTTTTTATTTAAGCGTCCCGCATCAGTCAAAAGAAATGCCAGTAGGGGTGAGGCTGACAATTTGACAGAAGCGAATCTATTTTAGAAACTAACTATCGAGCATTCATCTATTTATTAATCTCAATAAATGTTGTTAAACATATATTTCAACCTTATTCAACCGCAAGCTTTGTATAAATTTGAAGTGTTTTCATAAAATCTACATTTTAGAATGAATATTCCACTTCGAATAAAAAAACTCTTTGGAGGGGTATACCTTCTAATGCAGACTTTACATTCACTATAACCGACCACCTTCCTTACTTAGTTCAAGTAAAATTCAAATATTTAAATCATGAAAAAACTGTTATCAATTATTCTTTGTCTGCCATTCATGTTGTTGATAAATAACGACTGCTTTGCACAAGACGACACAGACACCAAATCAGGACAGCACACTGTATATGTGGAAGGATTAGGAAATGCCGGATTCTATAGCATAGGATATGATTACACACTGAAATTACATGAAAGACATAAGTTGTCTTTCAAATGTGGATTGGGTTATATCCCGGAATATAATGAAAGCGATAA
Organism: uncultured Paludibacter sp.; assembly: GCA_964582935.1. Classification (GTDB taxonomy): domain Bacteria; phylum Bacteroidota; class Bacteroidia; order Bacteroidales; family Paludibacteraceae; genus Paludibacter. The sequence continues at coordinate 577 of CAZOUH010000022.1, read as the reverse complement.
AAGATTTATGTTTGAAGCTTTCCAACTTCCTATTGCACCTGAAATCAGCTATTTGTATGGAAAAAAGCATCATCTTGAATTGGGAGTTGGGGTGACATGTATGCCGGGTTTTGACAGCCCGGTACAATTCATTCACAATGATGGTTGGAGATGGTCTGTTCCCTTTAGAATAGGCTATCGTTATCAAAAAGAAAATGGAGGTTTTTTCTTTAAAGCTGCAGGCATACCGATAATTTGGCTTATATATGGTCAAGACACTGAAGACAGTGATATTCCAGAGAAATTATTTGTGCCTTGGGGCGGTGTAGCTGTGGGATATACATTTAAACACAAAAAGTAACCGGCTGATTGTTAGTGATTGGTGCGGGTTCCGGGTTCCGGGTTTCGGGTTGCGAGTTCCGAAGTGTTGATTGTCAGTTTGCATGTTTGAGTGAAGCAAAGCAACAAACCAACACTGAAAAGTATCTACAGGAATAGTTGAAATAAAAATACTTATTCATCCATCAGCCTATTGTATATCAAAGAAATACATATAACTTTGCATGCAATCGAACTTAAAAATGCCCATGCTATTTTC
>CAZOUH010000021.1:0-12620 GCA_964582935.1 uncultured Paludibacter sp. | reverse complement strand
TTCCGTTGATGGCTGCATCGTTCAGCACTTTGGTTGTTTCCTGGAACGAAGCGGCAGACATAAAGCTGCTCGTTTGCAGTGCCGCGCGGGTAATACCTTGCAAAATCTGGTTAGAAGTTGCAGGAACGGCTTCACGCGTTTCAACCAAGCGAAGGTCGCGACGTTTAAGGGCACTGTTTTCATCACGCAACTTGCGCGGTGTAATAATCTGTCCCGCCTTCAGTGTAGCTGAATCTCCCGGATCAACGATTACCTTTTTACCCCAAATGCGATCGTTTTCTTCCATGAACTCCTCTTTGTCAATGATTTGTTTCTCGAGGAAGCGTGTATCACCCTGGTCAAGGATTTCAACCTTACGCATCATCTGACGCACAATCACTTCAAAGTGTTTGTCATTGATTTTCACGCCTTGCTCACGATACACATCCTGCACTTCATTGACAATATAATCTTGCACTTCGGTCGGACCTTTAATCAACAAGATATCAGCAGGCGTGATGGCACCATCGGAAAGCGGTGTACCGGCACGAACAAAATCATTTTCTTGCACAAGAATTTGTTTTGAAAGTGGTATCATGTACTTTTTCACTTCTCCTGATTTCGTAGTAACACTCAGTTCACGGTTACCGCGTTTAATCTTACCAAAGCTTACTTCCCCGTCAATTTCGGCAACTACTGCCGGATTCGATGGATTCCGTGCCTCAAACAATTCAGTTACGCGCGGAAGACCACCGGTAATGTCACCGGTTTTACCAACAGCACGCGGTATCTTCACCAGCATCTGCCCCGCTTTGATGGGATCGCCGTCATTGAGCACAAGGTGAGCACCAACCGGCAAGTTATAGGTTCTAATCACCACACCTTTATCATCTAAGACATTGGCACTGGGAACCTTAGTACGATCTTTCGTCTCTACAATAATCTTCTCACGCAAACCTGTCGTCTCGTCAACTTCAGTTTTAAACGTGATATTTTCGATAACATCTTCAAATTCAATCACACCGTCATTTTCAGAAATGATCACTGCGTTGAAAGGATCCCACTCACAAACAACTTGTCCCTTGGTACCCAAGTCTCCATTTTTCACATAGAGTTTTGAGCCATAAGGTATGTTTTGTGTTGTAAGCGTAATACCGGTATTCACGTCAATCACACGCATCTCAGCCAAACGGCTTACCACCACATGGTATTGATTGTTGGATGCATCTTTTACAGTTACAGTACGCAACTCGTCAAATTCCATCCTACAGTCGTATTTCAACGTTATTTTTGACTCCGAAGCAATATTGGATGCAATACCACCTACGTGGAAAGTACGCAAGGTAAGCTGAGTGCCCGGTTCACCGATAGACTGTGCAGCAATGACGCCCACAGCCTCTCCTTTGTGCACCATTTTTCCGGTGGCTAAATTCCTACCGTAACACTTGGCACAAACACCTTTCTTAGATTCACAGGTGAGTACTGATCTGATTTCCACTCTTTCAATCGGAGAGTTTTGAATCAAATCTGCCAATGATTCGGTGATTTGCTGTCCGGCTTCCACTATCATTTCTCCTGTGTGTGGATGATAGATATCGTGAACGGAAACACGTCCTAATATTCTTTCATACAAGGATACTTTAACCTCCTCGTTCTTCTTCACTTCAACAGCCACCAATCCGCGTAAAGTACCACAGTCTTCTTCGTTGATGACTACATCCTGTGACACATCGACCAAACGACGGGTCAAATAACCGGCATCAGCAGTCTTTAAAGCCGTATCTGCCAAACCTTTACGTGCACCGTGCGTTGAAATAAAATACTCCAACACCGACAAGCCTTCTTTAAAGTTAGAAAGAATCGGGTTTTCAATAATCTGACCGCCTTCGGAAGTTGACTTTTGTGGTTTAGCCATCAGTCCGCGCATACCAGACAACTGACTGATCTGTACAGTAGAACCACGTGCACCTGAGTCAATCATCATGAATACAGAGTTAAAGCCTTGATCGTCACTTGACAAACGGTTGATTAAAACATTTGACAGTTTCGAGTTCGCACGGGTCCACGTATCAATGATTTGGTTGTAGCGTTCGTTGGTCGTGATGAATCCGTTGTTATACAGATTCATAATTTCTTCAACTTCCGCATTTCCGTCTTTGATGATTTGTTTCTTTTCCTCCGGAATGATTACGTCATCCAAATTAAAGGACAAGCCTCCTTTGAATGCCATGTGGTAACCTAAATCTTTGATTTCATCCAAGAATTGAGCCGTACGTGAAACACCGCATACGTCAATTACTTTACCGATGATATCCCTCAAGGACTTTCTGGAAAGAAGTTGATTAACGAATCCAACCTCTTCCGGAATAGACTTATTAAATAGGATACGACCTACCGTAGTTTCTACAATCTGTTTTTCCTCTTTTCCTTCGGCATTTTTTGCAAGGATGCGTACTTTAATTTTCGCATGCAAATCAACTTTACCTTCATTATAGGCAATTTCTGCTTCTTCAGAAGAATAAAATGTTAAATTTTCGCCTTTAACACCATCCCTCGGCTTGGTGATGTAATATAAACCCAGCACCATGTCCTGAGAAGGAACGGTAATGGGAGCACCATTGGCAGGGTTCAAAATATTGTGTGATGCAAGCATGAGCATCTGTGCTTCTAAAATGGCATCATTACCCAAAGGCAAGTGCACCGCCATCTGGTCGCCATCGAAGTCAGCGTTGAACGCAGTACAAGCCAAAGGATGTAACTGGATGGCTTGTCCTTCAATCATTTTGGGCTGGAAAGCCTGAATACCCAACCGGTGCAACGTAGGAGCACGGTTCAGCAATACAGGATGACCTTTCATGACATGTTCCAAGATATCCCAAATAACAGGATCTTTGCGATCAATGATTTTTTTGGCTGATTTGACCGTTTTCACAATTCCCCGTTCAATCAGCTTGCGAATTACAAACGGTTTGTAAAGTTCCGCAGCCATATCTTTCGGAATACCGCATTCATGCATTTTTAGCTCCGGTCCGACCACAATAACAGAACGTGCAGAATAATCGACACGCTTACCAAGTAAATTCTGGCGAAAACGTCCTTGTTTTCCTTTCAGTGAGTCAGAAAGAGATTTCAACGGACGATTGGCATCTGTTTTAACAGCACTTGATTTGCGTGAGTTATCAAATAAAGAATCCACAGCTTCTTGAAGCATGCGTTTCTCATTTCTCAAAATCACCTCCGGCGCCTTGATTTCAATCAATCTTTTCAGACGATTGTTACGGATGATCACCCGACGGTATAAATCATTTAAGTCAGAAGTAGCAAAGCGACCTCCGTCAAGCGGAACAAGCGGACGCAATTCGGGTGGAATCACAGGTACCACCTTCACTATCATCCATTCCGGTTTATTGCGACTTTTTGATGCACGGAAAGACTCCACGATCTGAAGACGCTTCAAAGCCTCATTTTTACGTTGTTGAGAAGTATCATTGCTTGCCTTATGTCGCAAATCATATGACAACTCATCCAAATCGAGTCTGGCAAGCATATCATAAATCGCTTCAGCACCCATTTTAGCGATAAACTTGTTGGGGTCTGTATCTTCAAGCATCTGATTTTCGCGCGGAAGCGCTTCCAAAATATCTAAATATTCCTCCTCGGTAATCAATTCATTATCAATGATATTTTCACCATTATCAGCAGCACCGGCTTGAATGATTACATATTTCTCATAATAAATGATGGAATCCAATTTTTTCGTAGGCATTCCAAGCAAATGACCAATTTTGTTGGGAAGCGAACGGAAGTACCAGATATGAGCAACAGGAACAACCAATTGAATGTGTCCGACACGCTCACGACGTACTTTTTTCTCCGTCACTTTAACCCCACAACGGTCGCATACAATTCCTTTATAGCGAATTCGTTTATATTTTCCACAATGACATTCATAATCCTTGGTGGGTCCAAAAATCCGTTCACAAAACAACCCATCTCGCTCAGGTTTATAAGTCCGATAGTTTATGGTTTCCGGCTTGAGAACCTCTCCGCTGGACATTTTTAAAATCTCTTCGGGAGATGCTAATCCGATAGAAATCTTATTAAAACTAGTCTTTGTTTTTATTTCAGTTTTAAAAGCCATAAATTTTTTATTTACAATTTAATAAATTGACAACCGACAATTTATAGGAAATTTCAAAGAGACACCTTCTCATCCCCTTTCACAAAAGGGGTTAGCGGGGGCATTATTCTAAGTTCACACTCAAGCCCAAGCCTCTCAACTCATGCAGCAATACATTAAGTGATTCAGGAATTCCGGCTGCAGGCATATTATCTCCTTTCACAATTGCTTCGTAGGTACGGGCACGTCCAATCACATCGTCCGACTTAACCGTAAGAATTTCCTGCAAGATATGAGCTGCTCCAAATGCTTCAAGTGCCCAAACCTCCATCTCTCCAAAACGCTGTCCACCAAACTGCGCCTTACCGCCTAATGGCTGCTGTGTAATCAGAGAGTACGGTCCAATGGAACGAGCATGCATCTTATCTTCAACCATATGACCTAATTTCATCATATAAATGATACCTACCGTAGCAGGCTGATCAAATCGTTCTCCGGTACCACCATCATACAGGTATGTTTTCCCATATTGAGGCACACCGGCTTTATCCGTCCATTTATTTAAATCATCCATGGTTGCACCGTCAAAAATCGGTGTAGCAAAACGCATATCCAATTCTTTTCCTGCCCAACCGAGTACGGTCTCGAAAATCTGTCCAAGGTTCATACGTGAAGGTACGCCAAGTGGGTTCAGTACAATATCCACCGATGTTCCATCCGCCAAGAAAGGCATGTCCTCCTGACGAACGATACGCGATACTATACCTTTATTACCGTGACGTCCAGCCATTTTATCCCCAACACAAATTTTACGTTTTTTGGCGATATACACCTTAGCAACCTGAACAATGCCGGTGGGCAGTTCGTCGCCAATGGTAATATTGAATTTCTGACGTTTGATTTGTGCGTCTAATTCTTTGTATTTTTTCAGACAATTCAGGATGACTTGCCTGATCAACTCATTGGTATGTGCATCCTGTGTCCACTTACTCAACTGAACAGTCGAAAAATCAATGTCACGCAATCTTTCTTCAGTAAACTTACTGTTTTTAGTGATTAAGTCCGTACCGAGAAAATCCTTGACACCGGCTGAAAGTTTATTTTCGGTCAATATCAATAATTTCTCAATCAAGGTACTTCTCAACACCTGTGCTTGCGCTTCAAACTCCTCATCCAAACGAGGTAAAACAGCTTTATCGGCTAATTTTGATTTCCGATTTTTCTGTGCCCTTGAGAATAGGCGTTTTTTGATAACAGTACCGGACAATGAAGGAGTTGCCTTTAAAGATGCATCTTTAACATCACCCGCCTTATCACCAAAAATAGCCCGCAACAATTTTTCTTCCGGAGAAGGATCGGATTCTCCCTTGGGTGTAATTTTACCGATGATGATATCGCCCGGCTCAATGGCTGCTCCGACGCGAACCACCCCGTTTTCATCCAAATCCTTAGTTGCCTCCTCGCTGACATTTGGAATATCAGCAGTAAATTCTTCCACGCCACGTTTGGTTTCCCTGACTTCAAGTAACTGTTCAACCACATGCACAGAAGTAAAGACATCATCGCGTACCAATCTTTCATTGATAACAATGGCATCTTCAAAATTATAGCCTTTCCAAGGCATAAATGCAACTTTCAAGTTTCTACCCAAAGCAAGTTCACCCCGCTGGGTTGCATAGCCTTCAGTAAGAATCATACCCGGCTCAACAACATCACCTTTACGGACTAACGAACGTAAATCGATGGTTGTATTCTGGTTGGTCTTCTGAAATTTCGGCAGCTTATATTCTTTAACGGCTGAATCGAAGCTGATAAATTCTTCTTCTTCCGTTCTTTCGTATTTTATCTTGATACATTCGGCATCAACATATTCGACAACCCCGTGCCCTTCTGCAGTAATCTGCGTCCGTGAGTCACGAATCAACTGTCCTTCAATGCCTGTACCTACAATCGGTGCCTCACTTCGAAGCAACGGAACTGCCTGGCGCATCATGTTCGATCCCATCAATGCACGGTTCGCATCATCGTGTTCCAAGAAAGGAATCAAAGCAGCTGCAATCGATGCAATTTGCGAGGGAGACACGTCCATCAGTTGCACTTCACTCGGTGCAACGACGGGGAAGTCAGCAGCAAAACGCGATTTAATGCGTGAGCGAACAAAGGTTCCGTCATCATTTAATAAAGCATTACCTTGTGCCACCACCAAGTCCTCTTCCTCCTCAGCTGTAAAATACTGAATACCAGCGGGACTCATATCCACTACCGCATCTTTCACCTTGCGATAAGGCGTTTCAATAAAACCAAGTTCGTTAATTTTGGCATAAACACACAGAGAAGAAATCAAACCAATGTTCGGTCCTTCCGGTGTTTCAATGGGGCACAAACGTCCATAGTGGGTATAGTGCACGTCACGCACCTCGAAACCGGCACGTTCACGCGACAAGCCACCGGGACCTAAAGCCGACATACGACGTTTGTGGGTTATCTCCGCCAATGGATTTTGCTGATCCATAAACTGCGACAAAGCATTGGTTCCAAAGAATGAATTGATTACGGAAGATATACTTTTCGCATTGATCAAGTCGATGGGCGTAAACACTTCATTGTCGCGGACATTCATTCTTTCACGAATGGTTCTTGCCATACGTGCCAATCCAACTCCAAACTGAGTAAACATCTGTTCTCCGACTGTACGAACACGGCGGTTGCTCAAGTGGTCAATATCATCTACTTCAGCTTTAGAATTGAGTAATTCAACCAAATACTTGATGATTTCGATGATATCTTCTTTCGTCAGTACTTTTGTATCAGCACTGATGGATAAGTTTAATTTGCGATTGATGCGGAATCGTCCCACATCACCCAAGTCATACCGTTTTTCGGAGAAGAACAAATTATTGATGACTTCACGTGCGGTAGAATCATCAGCAGGAACGGCATTACGCAGCTGACGATAAATATAGATAACTGCTTCTTTTTCCGAGTTACTCGGGTCTTTCTGCAGTGTATTATAAATGATGGCATAATCCGATTGATTAGCATCTTCTTTATGAATAAGGATGGTTTGAGCACCGGACTCGAGAATATCATCAGCATGTTTTGCTTCAAGGATTGTTTCCCTGTCGATGATGACCTCGTTACGCTCAATGCTTACAACCTCACCTGTATCTTCATCCACAAAATCTTCAACCCAGCTTTTTAAAACGCGAGCAGCGAGTTTACGTCCGACTACTTTTTTCAAGTTAGTCTTGTTCACTTTAACCTCTTCCGCCAAGTTAAAAATTTCTAAGATATCTTTATCGCTTTCAAACCCGATGGCACGCAGGAGCGTGGTTACAGGTAATTTCTTTTTACGATCGATGTAGGCATACATCACCGTATTGATATCGGTAGCAAATTCGATCCATGAGCCACGGAAAGGAATGATTCGAGCTGAATAAAGTTTGGTACCGTTGGCATGTGTACTTTGTCCGAAGAACACGCCCGGAGAGCGATGCAGCTGTGAAACTATGACCCTTTCAGCCCCGTTGATAATAAAAGTACCTTTGGGCGTCATGTAAGGAATGGGACCTAAATAAACGTCCTGAATCACCGTGTCAAAATCCTCGTGATCAGGATCCGTGCAATAAAGTTTCAGTTTTGCTTTGAGTGGAATAGCGTAAGTCAGACCTCTTTCAACACATTCATCTAAGCTGTACCGTGGAGGGTCAACATAGTAGTCAAGGAATTCAAGGATAAAATTGTTACGCGTATCGGCTATAGGGAAGTTTTCCATGAAAACTTGATATAGACCTTCTGCTTTTCTTTTTTCAGGAGAAGTATCCATCTGAAAAAAGTCATGAAAAGATTTTAATTGAACTTCCAAAAAGTCAGGATAATCAAATTGAGTTTTGATGGAAGCAAAATTGTGTCTTTGATCTTTATTTAATGAAGACATTTTCAAAGAATTTATTGTTGATACGGTGAACTTAACTGTAACAAACCAACGAGTATGCGAGGTTTGGATAATATAGATACGAAAGGTTTAGATTCCCATTTATGGAGGGAATCTAAACCACAACCTGCTGAAACAGGTTTTTAATTTACTTAAGTTCTACTTCTGCTCCGCCTTCTGTCAACGCTTTGTTCAGGGCGTCAGCTTCGTCCTTAGTAACACCTTCTTTAATTGTAGAAGGAGCTGCATCTACGAGGTCTTTAGCTTCTTTCAGTCCAAGACCGGTAAGTTCTTTCACTAATTTTACGATTGCTAATTTACTAGCACCGGCACTTTTTAATACTACATCGAAAGATGTTTTTTCTTCTACTGCTTCAGCAGCATCAGCAGCCGGACCGGCAGCTACAGCAACAGCGGCTGCAGCGGGTTCGATACCATATTCATCTTTCAAAATTTGAGCTAACTCGTTTACTTCTTTTACGGTCAAATTAACCAATTGTTCTGCAAAAGCTTTCAAATCTGCCATTGGGATTAAGTTTTATAGATTTTGTTTTTTTAAAAATTCGATATTATCTTTCCGACAATGTTTGTAACACGCCGTGAATAGTAGTTCCTCCTGATTGGAGTGCGGACACAACGTTCTTAGCAGGTGATTGCAATAAAGCAATGATATCACCGATAAGTTCGTTTTTACTCTTAATTGAGATCAGCGTTTCTAATTGGTTTGCACCAATATAGAATGACTCTTCAACATATGCAGCTTTTAAAACAGGTTTTTTAGATTTACTGCTTTTGCTGAAATCTTTGATTAGTTTTGCCGGCACGTTACCGCTATTTGAAAGCATCAATGATGTTTCGCCTTTGAGTACGTCGAACAGCTCACTATAATCTACTTCAGCACTTTCCAATGCTTTTTTCAGCAAGGTGTTTTTCACTACCAAGAGTTTGACATCCTGCTTGAAGCAAGTCCTGCGTAAATTACTCGTCTCTTCAGCATTTAATCCGCCGATATCGGCAAGATAGAAATGTGCATATGATTGAATCGCTGATTCAAGTTGCTTTATAATTGCGCTTTTATCTTCCTTTTTCATACTTTCTAATTTTATTCTTCAACAGATTTTGGGTCAATTTTAATACCCATACTCATTGTGCTCGAAAGATAAATGCTCTTTACATAAGTACCTTTGGCTGAGGTTGGTTTCAGCTTTATCAATGTAGAAATAAATTCTTTGGCATTTTCAACGATCATATCGGGTGTGAAAGACACCTTACCGATTGAGGTATGAACGATACCGGCTTTATCGACTTTAAAATCGATTTTACCTTGTTTTACTTCTTTGACAGCCGTTGCTACATCCATGGTTACCGTACCACTTTTGGGGTTCGGCATCAAGCCGCGCGGACCGAGTATTCGACCCAATGCGCCTATTTTTCCCATGATAGCGGGCATCGTGATGATGACATCAATATCCGTCCAGCCACCTTTTATTTTTTCGATGTATTCATCGAGTCCGACATGGTCAGCTCCGGCTTCTTTCGCCGCTGCCTCCTGATCGGGAGTACATAATGCAAGAACCCTTACTTGTTTACCGGTACCGTTAGGTAGCGATACAACCCCGCGTACCATTTGATTGGCTTTACGTGGGTCAACACCTAAGCGTACATCAAGATCAACAGAAGCATCGAATTTTGTAGTCGTAATTTCTTTTACTAATTCAGCTGCTTCCCGAAGTGTATAGGCTTTATCCGCTTCAATTTTTGCGTTAGCCAACTTTTGGTTTTTTGTCAGTTTACTCATTATTGAAGTTCTATTTAATTATTACTTGGAAATTTACCTTTTACGGTAATACCCATACTTCTCGCTGTACCGGCTACCATCTTCATGGCAGCATCTACCTCAAAACAATTCAAATCGACCATTTTATCTTCAGCAATTTGCTTCACCTGTTCCCAGGTAACAGCAGCCACCTTTTTACGGTTAGGCTCAGCTGATCCGCCTTTAGCTTTTGAAAACTCCAATAGTTGGATAGCGATGGGCGGTGTTTTGACAACAAAATCGAATGATTTGTCGGTGTAGTAGGTAATAACAACAGGTAAAACTTTTCCGGCTTTATCCTGGGTTCTGGCATTAAATTGTTTGCAAAACTCCATAATGTTAATCCCTTTGGCACCTAAAGCGGGTCCTACGGGAGGAGATGGGTTTGCTGCACCTCCTTTGATTTGTAACTTAATAAGTCCAGCAATCTCTTTAGCCATATAATTGTTATTTTTGAATTTAAAAATTGGAAAATCAGCTTGTAACAGAACTAATTATTCCCGTTCTACCTGATTAAAAGAAAGTTCGAGCGGAGTTTTCCGTCCGAATACCAAAACCATAACTTTGAGTTTTTTCTTCTCATTGTTCACCTCCTCGATGATGCCCGTAAATCCGTTGAAGGGTCCTGAAACTACTTTCACGCTTTCATCTTTCATGAAAGGTGTCAATAAGTTGGCTTCAGCATCCTGCATTTCGTCCACGACTCCAAGTATCCTGTTAATCTCAGAACTTCTCACCGGAGTGGGAACGTTGTTTTTTTCTTCCAAGAAGCCAAAAACATTAGGGATTTGACGAATACGATGAGAAACGTCGCCAATAAGATTTGCCTCTATCAAGATATATCCCGGCATGAGTGTAATCTCTTTCGTGATTTGCTTTCGATTACGAATAACAATCTTTTTTTCAGTAGGAATAACTACCTGGGAAACATACTGACCAAGATCGGTATTTTTGATTTCAGCATCAATATACTCTTTAATCTTATTTTCTTTTCCACTATAAGCACGTAAAACGTACCATTTATAATTGGTTGTTTCAGACACAGTTTTATTCCTCCTAAATAATTACAATAATTTTTTGTAAACGAAAGTCATGATAGACTCAAAACTCAGGTCCATGACCCACACTATCAGTGCAATAATGATGGAAGCAATCAATACCACGATAGCGCTGTTCACAAGCTCAGCACGCGTTGGCCACGTCACTTTATGAACAAGTTCTGTGTACGACTCTTTGATATAGTTTAGTACTTTCATAAAATAGATAGAATTTGCACGGGTAGAGAGGCTCGAACTCCCGACACCTGGTTTTGGAGACCAGTGCTCTACCAACTGAGCTACACCCGTGTAAAAACAACCCCACTCAAACCCTCCCCAAAAAAGGGGAGGAGTTTTAAATTGTAGGGTTATCGTTGGTATAGTTCGCTCTCTAAAAATCTCCTTACTAACTCAGGGAATTTATAGGGGGCTGCTTAGTCAATTAACTCTGTAATTTGTCCTGAACCCACTGTACGTCCACCTTCACGAATAGCGAAACGTAAACCTACATTACAAGCTACCGGATAAATTAGTTTCACTGTAATCTCCAAGTTATCGCCCGGCATTACCATTTCTGTTCCTTCCGGTAATTCAATTTCGCCGGTCACGTCCAATGTACGGATGTAAAACTGAGGACGGTATTTATTGTGGAAAGGAGTATGACGACCACCTTCTTCTTTCTTCAGGATATATACTGCAGCTTTGAAAGTAGTATGAGGAGTAACTTTTCCAGGGTGTGTGATCACCATACCGCGTTTGATTTCATCTTTATCGATACCACGCAGCAATAAACCAACGTTATCACCGGCTTGACCTTCGTCCAAAATTTTGCGGAACATTTCAACACCTGTAACCGTTGAAGTCAGTTTCTCTGCACCCAAACCGATGATAGACACAGCTTCACCTGTTTTTACGATACCGGTTTCGATACGACCTGTAGCAACAGTACCACGACCGGTAATGGAGAATACGTCTTCAACAGGCATCAAGAATGGTTTGTCAACTGCACGTTCCGGAAGTTCAATCCAGGTATCGACAGCATCCATCAATTCCATCACTTTATCTTCCCATTCGGTTACACCATTCAATGCACCAAGCGCAGATCCACGGATGATAGGAGTGTTATCTCCATCAAAATCGTAGAAAGCAAGCAATTCGCGCATTTCCATTTCAACCAATTCCAACATTTCTTCATCATCAACAACATCACATTTGTTCATGAAAACAACGATACGAGGTACGTTTACCTGACGAGCCAACAGAATATGTTCGCGAGTTTGAGGCATAGGACCATCAGTTGCAGCAACTACAATGATAGCACCGTCCATTTGAGCAGCACCCGTAACCATGTTTTTAACGTAGTCAGCGTGGCCCGGACAGTCAACGTGCGCATAGTGGCGGTTTGCTGTTTGGTATTCTACGTGAGAAGTATTAATTGTAATACCACGTTCTTTTTCCTCTGGCGCATTATCGATTGAATCGAATGAACGCAATTCAGAAAGACCCCTCTTGGCTAAAACAGTAGTAATGGCTGCTGTCAGCGTAGTTTTACCATGATCCACGTGTCCAACGGTACCTACGTTTACGTGAGGTTTCGACCTGTCAAATTTTTCTTTTGCCATAATTCAAAGATTATTTTAGGATTTTAAAAGATTATAAATTAATAAAAGTTTTTAGCAGAGCTGTTGATGGGACTTGAACCCGCGACCTCTTCCTTACCAAGGAAGTGCTCTA
>CAZOUH010000020.1:0-12637 GCA_964582935.1 uncultured Paludibacter sp. | reverse complement strand
ATCGTTTGTCTGATACATGCTTTGTATATGTATCTCAATTGCTTCGTTTTTTAAATTTGGCAATGTTTTGTAAGTGTCCATCAAGAATGTAAGTCGAACAAAACGCTGTAAGTTCTCCTTATTTCTGTTGGATTTGATATCTGTTAGGTTTTCCATTGATTAAAATTAAAATACGATGTGCTTTCTTCTTGCTCATCTCATTCATTTTACCTACCTTTGCAATTGTGTCTAAAAACGCAATTAAGAAACAGAAAGGTATTTAATCATGGATATATCCGCAATTATAACTCAAACACCGGAAGCTGTTTCTATGGAATTAGCTCGTAGGGTAAAATCACTTCGTTTGGAACGGAACTTAACTCAACAAGCATTTACAAAGCGTGCAGGAGTAGGTTATGATGCGTATCGCCGATTTGAAAAAACGGGCGAAATTACCTTACAAAACTTATTGCTTTGTGCGATTGTACTGGATTGTTTGGGTGATTTTGAAAATCTTTTCGTACGAAAATCCTATGAAAGCATCGACCAGTTATTGAAAGTCAGTGAAGCAAAACACCGAAAGAGAGGAGTAATCAATGCATGAAATAAAACAGATAGAGGTTTTTCTGCACAATGAAAAAATCGGCAGAATGGCACTTACACCGGACGGACTATGTGCCTTTGAGTACGAAGCCCAATTTCTGTCATCGGGATTTTCAATTTCGCCTTTTTTTCTCCCTTTAAAAAATGAAGTTTTTATTGCCAAACGGCACCCTTTTCGGGGCGGATTCGGAGTGTTCGACGACAGTCTGCCGGATGGCTGGGGAAGCCTTATACTCGACCGATATTTGCGTAGCAAAGGCATAGACCCTTACCGATTGTCCTTGCTTCAGCGATTTGCCTTAGTGGGAAATACCGGGCGAGGTGCGTTGGAATTTCGACCCGATTGGAGCGAGGAAGCACCGGGTGAAATGCTCGACTTTAACCTTTTAGCACAAGAAACGGAAAAAATACTGACCACTGAATCTTCCGGAGATTTGTTAGAGACCTTGTATAAATTTGGCGGCTCGTCGGGTGGTGCTCGTCCAAAAGTCTTTGTAAAAAAAGAGGACAAAGAGTGGTTGGTAAAATTCAAAACTACGAATGACCCGGATGATACGGGAAAAATAGAATATAAATATTCGCTTTTAGCTAAAAAGTGTGGGATAAAGATGCCTGAAACACGGCTTTTTGAAGGTCGCTATTTCGCTACCGAGCGTTTTGACAGAACGGAACAAGGTAAAATTCACACGGTTAGTGCTGCAGGTTTGCTTCACGCCGATTATCGTGAGCCATCTTTGGATTACGAGGAATTGTTGAAACTCTGTCACGTTTTAACCAAAAATATGGAGGAAGTGTATGCACTTTTCAGACAAATGGTTTTCAACGTATTCATAAAAAATAGAGATGATCACTCGAAAAATTTCTCGTTTCAGCATATTAACGGAGAGTGGAGATTATCACCTGCGTACGATTTGTTACCAAGTCAGGGCTTCAACGGATTTCATACCACCACCATCAACGGCAGCGGCGACCCTGCTGAAAGCGATATATTGAAAGTAGCAGAAAAAGCAAATCTGAATACTAAAAAAGTTCAGGAGATTTTACAAGAGGTAAAAGACATCATAGGAAGCGAAACTTCAATATGTCCCAAGGCGTTGCCGATGGCCTGATGTATAAATGAAGAAAGCCAATATAACTCAATAATAAATGCTATTTTTGCAATCAAAAAATTAGTTTTGGTTTTATGTTTAGTAAGATGAATAGATTGTGGTTTGGTCTCGCTTTTTTTATTTTTTATTTTCTATCTCCGATTTCCGTATCAGGGCAGCAATTGCTTCAAAAAAGAATCTCTGACTCATTGACTGTCATAGCCAATGCCTATATTTATTCGGATACCATCAATCATGTGAAAATAAATGTAAACAAGACACAAAAACTTGTGACGATTACTGCTTCTGATAATTTTGGATACATTCCTTTCCGGAAAGAAAATATTGACAGAATCAATAATGCATTGAAATCCATTTTACAAACCACCTATCCCAACTATACGATACAAGCTAAAGCTTTCAATAAAAATATTGAAGAATTAATACCGGATTATTTGTCTGAACAGCCCTTACGGACTCAAAAATTCAATACCACAGGGCAACAACCGCCTTTAGTCACAAAACTCTCTGTACCACATACTCCCAACAGCGGATTGCTGAATAGGTACATCGCCTTGTGGAACAGTCATGGCTTGCACTATAACAACGATGCACGTCAATGGACCTGGCAACGACCACTTATGTTCCTTACCGTAGAAGACTTGCTTTCAACTTCTTACGTAATTCCCTTCTTGGTCCCCATGCTCGAAAATGCAGGAGCACAGGTCTTTTTGCCACGAGAAAGAGATTTTCGGACAGAGGAAGTTATTGTAGATAGGGATGATGATACAGGTTCCTTGTATAGAGAAAATAACGGCAGGTATCATTGGCACAACGGGAAGCCGGGTTTTTCAAATGCCAAGGATTTTTATCTTTATCGTGAAAATCCTTTTGAAATGGGCACACATCGTTACATCAAGACCACCGCAAATCCCAATGAAATAAGCCTTGCTGAATGGATACCGGAAATTCCCGAAAAAGGAAAGTATGCGGTTTATGTGGCTTATCAAACCACCGAAAACAGTACAGAAGATGCCTTGTACACCGTACATCACCTGGGCGGTAAAACTGAGTTTGCAATCAACCAATCCATGTTTGGCGGTTCGTGGCTGTATTTGGGACATTTTCTTTTCGACCAAGGTATGCGCGAAAACGGCAAAGTAACGCTCAACAACCTCAGTAAAGAAAAAGGAAAAATACTCACTGCTGATGCCGTTAAATTTGGCGGAGGCATGGGAAATATCGCCGTCTTACCTAAAACACGCAAGCAAAACGGAAATAAAAACGGAAACGGGAATGGAAATGGAAATAATTCAATCAAAGCAGAACCTGCCCTCAGTCATTTTCCACGTTTTGCAGAAGGAGCCAAATATTGGTTACAATGGGCAGGCGTACCGGACTCCATCTACAGTCGAACTGAAAACTCAGATGAATATTCCGATGATTTTCAATCGCGGGGCTTTTGGGTGAATTACCTTGCCGGAGGATCGCCTGTCATGCCTGAAACGCAAGGTTTAGGCATCCCCATCAACCTGTCTATGGGAATACACACGGATGCCGGCTTGAGGCAGCAAGATTCCATCGTCGGAACATTAGGTATCTGCACGGTTGGAAACAACAACGGATTGAGTGTGTATAAAAATGGAGTTTCACGTTGGACTGCCCGCGATATGGTGGATCTCATACAGACTCAAATCGTGGAAGACATTCGTGCTCAATGGGATAAAGAATGGACAAGACGAGGTGTCTGGAATAAATCATACAGCGAATCACGCATTCCGGAAGTGCCTGCAATGATTCTTGAAATGTTTTCTCACCAGAATTTCAATGATATGAAATATGCCCTTGACCCACGATTTCGTTTCACGATGAGCAGGGCAATCTACAAAGGTATCTTGAAGTTTATAGCCTGGCAAAATGACTACGAATATGTGGTACAACCACTGCCGGTACAAAATTTCAGCTGCCGCTTTACAGCTGCAAACAAAGTCAAACTGCACTGGGAAGCAGTCTGCGACACTTTAGAACCCACTGCCCTACCCGACTGCTACATGGTTTATACGCGCATCAACGACGGGGGTTTCGACAATGGTCAGTTGGTTTATGCCAACAGTTTTGAAACCTACATCACTCCAGGTAATATTTACAGCTATAAAATCACCGCCGTCAACGGAGGAGGAGAAAGCTTTCCGTCAGAAACGCTATCTGCCTATAGGGATCCAAATAACGCCGAGACTGTGCTGATTGTGAATGGATTCAACAGAATCAGCGGTCCCGAGCATTTCGATTTAGTATCTTTAGCAGGTTTTATGACCGACTTAGACGCGGGTGTTCCTTATCTCAGCGATGTCAGTTTCACCGGTCCGCAGTATGAATTCAGCGTAGATGCAGCCTATGAAACCAATGCTTATCCGGGATTTGGTGCCAGCAAATCGTGCTACGAACAAATGGTTGTTGCAGGTAACACTTTCGATTATCCCTACCTGCACGGATTATCCATCAAAGCCGCCGGATATTCTTTCGTTTCAACAAATGTGCAATCCATCATAAACAACACATGCAATCTCAATCAATACAGGGTGTTGGATTTAATTTTGGGGAAACAAAAACAAACAACAGCAGGAAAAATAAAAAAAACACCGGAATTTCAAACATTTCCATTAGATTTGCAAAATAAATTAGCAGATTACTGCGACAAAGGCGGCAATATGATGGTCAGCGGAGCTTATGTTGCCTCCGACACTTACGATGCAAACAAGGGAAATGCAGGAAATTTTGTCTGTGATGTCTTAAAAATAAAACCTGCCGATAAAGACACGGTGCTTTTCAGCGGGATATTTTATGCAAGTAATCATCCGGAATTCAGGGCACAAAAAAGGCAATTTGAATATCATCACACACTCAACAACAAGATGTATGCAGTGGAACATCCGGATATCTTAGAACCAGTCGATAAAAACGCCTTCGTCATATGTAAGTTTGAAGGCAGTGACTACCCTGCCGGAATCGCTTATGCTAATGACTACAAAGTATGTACATTTGCTTTTCCTTTTGAAACCATCAAAGACGAAGCATCACGTGACGCCATCATGGCTGATGTGTTGGATTTTTTATTGAATAAAACGCACTCAAAATAATACAATATGTTTAGAAATACAGTCCTTATTATTTTATCGGCTATCCTATTATCTTCCTGCATCAAGACCGGTGTGGTATTGCCATCGGCAACAGGAACCAAGTTTGAAATTTTGGTGGTAATGGATGACAGCGATTGGAAAGCTCCTTCCGGACGGGCATTGATTGCTTTGTTAGATCAAGATATGCCGGCGATGCCTCAACCTGAACCGATGATGAGCATCATTCATTGTCAAACCAAAGAATTTGGAGACATCCTCAAACCTACGCGCAACATCCTGCTTACGGAAATTTCACCCCGGTTTGAAAAACCTAAAATTACTTATGGCAAGAATACCTGGTCGCAACCGCAATCTGTCGTTCAGATACAGGCAGCCAATGACTCAGCCTTTGTAGCCTTAATCAACCAGTACGGCAAGAAAATTTTAGATTACTTTTTAGTGACGGAAAGAAACCGCCAGATAGCCATGGCTAAAAGCCATCTCAACCTGAGCGCAAAAAAAGAAATTGAAGCCCAATTTGGTATTCAGGTTGATGTTCCAATGGATTTGTCGAAAACCGTTCAAGGCAAAGATTTCTACTGGGCAACCAACGACCATGCACGCACGCGCAAAGATATGGTTGTCTATTCCTATCCTTACAGAGATAAAGACACATTTACCAAAGCATATCTCATTGCCAAAAGGGATTCGATTATGAAGGCAAACGTGCACGGAGAACTCGATGGTTCTTACATGGGCACCGAATTGGTGCACGACCAACCCATTTTGAGAGAAATTAATGTAAACGACACGTATTGTGTTGAATTGAAAGGACTTTGGCGGATGTTCGATGGTGCGTCCATGGGCGGACCGTTTTACAGTCATACCCGGGTAGATGAAATCAATAAACGTGTAATAACCGTAGAAGGTTTTGTCTTTGCACCCGGAACCAAAAAACGCAATCACATCAGGCAGTTAGAAGCAGCTGTTTATACCGTTAAACTGCCACAAGAAATCAGTGCATTAGGTGAAGTAACCGTGGTTGCAGAAAGCAATAATAATTAAAAACAAAAACAGATGTCAAATCATAAAACAGATCACAAAACAATTATAGCCATTACGCATGGTGACTTCAACGGCATTGGTTATGAGGTCATCCTCAAAACTTTATCTGACTCCAAAGTATATGATGATTTTATCCCCGTCATCTACGGTTCTTCTAAGGCTGCGGGCTATTACCGTAAAATGTTAGACCTGCCGGCTATCAATTTCAACATCATCAACGCGGTAGAAGAAGCACAAGCCAAAAAAGTCAACCTCATTAATTGCAGCACCAACGAAGACATACGGGTTGAGCACGGCAAATCGACAGAAGAAGCCGGGAAAGCAGCTTTTGACGCATTGGAGAGGGCGGTTGCAGATATGAAAAAAGGATTGGTTGATGCTTTAGTCACTGCTCCTATCAACAAAAAGAACATACAGTCTGATAGTTTTTACTTTCCGGGGCACACCGAATACTTAGAACAGGTTTTCAACGACAAGCAATCAGCCCTGATGCTGTTGGTCAACGATGTGATGCGCGTTGCCGTAGTTACCGGACATATTCCGGTTAAAGACCTGACTTCAGTCATCACCAAAGAGCTGATTGTTGAAAAGTTGACCACATTTAATCAATCCTTGAAACAGGATTTCACCATTGTCCGCCCCAGAATTGCTGTATTGGGCTTAAATCCCCATGCCGGAGATGAAGGCGTAATAGGAACAGAAGAAGAAACCATTATAAAGCCAGCTTTAGAAGAAGCACAAGCCAACGGGATTCTCTGTTTTGGTCCTTACCCTGCTGACGGATTTTTTGGTTCGGGTCACTTTAATAAGTTCGACGGTATTTTGGCTATGTATCACGATCAGGGACTCATTCCTTTCAAAACCATCGCAATGGATGAGGGAGTGAATTTTACAGCGGGATTGTCAACCGTGCGTACCTCACCTGCACACGGAACTGCCTATGACATTGCCGGACAGGGTATTGCATCAGAAAATTCATTCCGGCAAGCTTTGTATTTAGCTTATGATATACTTCAGAATAGAAAATTAGACGAAGAAATACACCGCAACCCACTCCCCATCGAAAAGAGTAAAGAAAGGGGCAGAAACATCGAATAAAACACTGACATTCAACTAATAAGCACTCTTAAACTGTTCTAAGAATCTGATGTCATTTTCGGAGAACATGCGCAAGTCTTTGATTTGATATTTCAGATTGGTGATACGTTCTATACCCATTCCGAAAGCATAACCCGTATAGATCGATGAATCTATACCGCAATTGTCGAGCACATTGGGGTCCACCATGCCACAACCAAGAATTTCTACCCAACCGGTATGCTTGCAGAAGGGACAACCTTTTCCACCACACAGGTTACACGAAATATCCATTTCAGCACTGGGCTCCGTAAAGGGGAAGTAAGAAGGACGCAAACGAATATCCGTGTTTTCACCGAACATCTCCTTGGCAAAAAACATCAAAGCTTGTTTTAAATCAGCAAAAGAAACATTTTTATCAATGTACAGTCCTTCCACCTGATGGAAGAAACAATGCGCACGGTATGAGATGGCTTCATTGCGATACACCCTGCCCGGAAACAACATGCGGATGGGCGGTTTTTGCTTTTGCATCACACGAATTTGTACGGAAGAAGTGTGTGTTCTCAAAACGATATCAGGATTTTGTTCAATGAAAAAGGTATCCTGCATGTCTCTCGCCGGATGCTCGGGCGGGAAATTCAGAGCGCCGAAAACATGCCAGTCATCTTCAATTTCAGGTCCTTCTGCAACGGAAAAACCTATACGTGAGAAAATATCAATGATTTCATTTTTAACCAATGAGATAGGATGGCGGGTGCCAATCTCGATGGGAGAAGCCGTTCGCGTTAAATCGTGAGCTTCAGCCTGAACATCCGCTTCATGAAGCAAAGCCTTGAGTTGAGCCACCTTTTCTTGTGCCGTATTTTTTAATTCATTCAACAACTGTCCAAGTTCACGTTTCTCTTCATTGGGAAGATTACGAAATTCATCAAACAAAACAGCAATTTCTCCTTTCTTACTAAGATACTTAACCCTCAGCTTCTCAATCATTTCCTGACGAGTGGCGCTTAATCCTTTAATTTCTTCCAACAGTGACTGAATTCTTTCTTTCATATTTAACCTTTAATTTTTAGAACAGTTCTAAACGTACAGCGGCAACACATCATCGAATACGGAAGAACTGTATCATTCCTAACTGTCTTGTGTGCTTTTGAAACAAACTTCAACAAACCTGCAAAATTAATGATTTTTCCCGGAATATACCTCAAAACGAATAATTTCCTGCGAATTCCTTAAATTTACGAAAATAATAGACTATTTTTGCATCGTCGAATTTGAAAGCAAATAATGAAGATTAATCATATCTTGAATTTCTTAAGTGATTTAAGCAAGCATAACAACCGAGAATGGTTTGCATTGAACAAAGATCGTTACGAGCAAACCAAGTCGGATTTTGAACAAATCTGTGCATCACTGATAGAAGCCATCAGTCATTTTGATGATGACATCAAGCATCTAACGGTCAAAGACGTTGTTTTCAGAATATACAGAGACATCAGATTCTCGTACGATAAAACGCCATATAAAAAACATTATGCAGCATTTATAGCATCCGAAGGCGGTCGCAAAAGTCTGCGCGGCGGGTATTACGTGCATCTCGAACCTGACAACTCTTTTGTGGCTGCCGGTGTATGGTGCCCTCCTCCCGAATTATTAAAAGCGCTGCGTCGCAGTGTGTATGACAATATTGAAGAATTGAAGGTCATTATTGCCAAACCGGAATTTAGATTGTATTTTGATAAGTTTGTTGAAGACGACAAACTGAAAACAGCGCCAAAAGGCTTTCCTAAAGACTTTCCGGACATAGAACTGTTGAAGCTGAAGCATTATATGGTTGAATACAGAATGCCCGATCGCTTGCTGACAGATGACAATTTTGTATCTTCGCTTGCGGATGTGTTTAAAGCAGCTCAACCACTGAATGCATTTTTGAATTACACTGTAGATGATATGCAATAAAACGGATGATGAACTTGCAAGATCCACCGGATGAATAAAATTAAAATTTAAATGTATGAAAATACTGCCTTTCGTTCAAAACGATCCTTATTTAAAACCTTTTGCAGAAGCTATTTATGGAAGATATGAGTATGCATTGGAGGTGGAAAAACGATTGCTGACCGACAGTCACTCTTTATCAGAATTTGCTTCCGGTTACCTGTTTTTCGGCTTGCATCGTCTCACCGACGGATGGGTGTTTAGAGAATGGGCACCCAATGCAACAGCCATTTATTTAATAGGCGATTTCAACAATTGGCAGAAGCATCCCGACTATTTATTAAAAAAGGCTCACAACGGCATTTGGGAAATCAAACTTCCTGAATTTGCCATTGCACACAATCAGCTTTACAAGTTACTCATTCAATGGGAAGGTGGTGAAGGTGAGCGCATCCCGGCTTGGGCAAGAAGAGTAGTACAAGATGCCGAGACCAAAATTTTCAGTGCACAAGTCTGGCAACCTTTGCAGCATTACAATTTCAAAATTAAAACCTTCAAGCCGGAAACCAAGCCCTTACTCATTTACGAATGTCACATAGGCATGTCGAGTCAGGAAGAGAAAGTATCTACCTTCAATGAATTTAGAACAGATGTGCTACCCCGTGTTATCAAAAGTGGATATAATTGCATTCAATTGATGGCTATTCAGGAGCATCCGTATTATGGATCCTTTGGGTATCATGTCTCCAGTTTTTTCGCGGTTTCTTCTCGTTTCGGCACACCCGACGAACTCAAAATGCTGATTGATGAAGCGCATGCCAATGGGATAGCTGTCATTATGGACATTGTTCACTCTCATGCCGTTAAAAATGAAGTGGAAGGTTTGGGTCGATTTGATGGAACTCCCTACCAATATTTTCATGGCGGTCACCGCAGAGAACATCCTGCTTGGGATTCATTATGCTTTGATTATGCCAAACCGGCCGTCTTACATTTTTTATTATCCAATTGTAAATACTGGTTGGAAGAATTTCAATTTGACGGATTTCGCTTCGACGGGGTCACGTCAATGCTGTACAGAAGTCATGGTTTGGGAGAGGATTTTGGTGATTATGCTGCTTACTACAACCTGAACCAGGATGGAGATGCCATTGCCTATCTTACATTAGCCAATAAATTGATTCATGAAGTTAATCCCGATGCCATCACCATAGCTGAGGAAGTCAGCGGAATGCCGGGCTTGGCAGTGAAGAATGATGAGGGCGGAATTGGTTTTGATTATCGCATGGCAATGGGTATCCCCGACTTCTGGATTAAATACATCAAAGAAGTGCGTGACGAAGACTGGAAAGTCGGACATATCTTTTGGGAATTAACCAACCGCCGGGCTGATGAAAAAACCATCAGCTATGCTGAGAGCCACGATCAAGCCATGGTAGGTGATAAAACCATTATTTTCAGATTGATAGATGCCGAGATGTATTGGCATATGCAAAAAGGAGACAACACCCTGACAGTTGACAGGGGGATTGCGCTCCACAAAATGATTCGATTGATTACAGCTACCACCATCAATGGCGGTTATTTAAATTTTATGGGTAACGAGTTTGGTCATCCCGAATGGATAGATTTCCCGCGCGAAGGCAATGGCTGGTCGTATAAGTACGCCCGTCGCCAATGGGATTTGACAGACAATAAAAACTTCTTATATCATGATTTGGGTGCATTTGACCGGGACATGATGGGACTTATCAACTCAGTGGAAGCATTTAACGAACAGCCCATCTATCAATTGTGGGATAAAGAAACGGATCAAGTATTTGCTTATCAACGAGGACCATTGATTTTCATATTTAATTTTAACGGGACAAAATCGTTTACAGACTACGGAATATTAGCTGAGAAAGGTACTTATTCAGTGGTGTTGAACACGGACAATTCAAAGTACGGTGGTTTCGACTTAGTGGATGAAACTGTGGAGCATTACACTTTGCAACAGCCCAAGCATGCAGGAGAAAAAGAATGGCTGATGCTGTATTTACCGGCACGCAGTGCCATGGTGTTGAAGAAAATAGATTAAATGTAGAAAATTCAATAGTTACAACTTTTCACGGATGGATTGAGCAATTGTCTCCATTTCCTCCGGTTTTAGCTTGAGTTTTTTGTTCCTGAAATCAAGATCTGATTCTTTGTTGATAGGAACCAAATGTATGTGTGCATGCGGCACTTCCATACCCAACACAGCAACCCCTACCCTAACACACGAAACCGACTGACGGATAGCAGCGGCAACTTGCTTTGCAAAAATCATCATTTTCCCCAACAATTCATCTTCAAGATTAAATAAATAGTCTTCTTCAATTTTAGGTACAACCAAAGTATGTCCTTTGGTCATGGGGTTAATATCAAGAAATGCAAAGAAGTTTTCGTCTTCTGCAATTTTGTAACAAGGAATTTCACCTTGAATGATTTTACTGAATATTGTCATGACATTACAGTGATATTTCTAATACCTCGAACTCCAATATACCGGAAGGCACTTCTACCTGAGCCTTTTCACCTACTTTCTTTCCCAACAAACCCTGTGCAATCGGCGTGTTCACAGAAAGCTTGCCTTCCCTTAAATTAGCTTCAGTTTCAGAGACAATCAAATAAGACATAATCTGTCCGGATTTCACGTTTTTAATTTTAATACGATTCAAGATTTGAATCTCATGGGTTGAGATTTGCGACTCATCAATCAAACGCACAGATGCCAGGGTTGATTTAATTTGTGAGATTTTTAATTCCAACAATCCTTGAGCTTCTTTAGCAGCGTCATACTCTGCATTCTCCGACAAATCACCTTTATCGCGAGCATCTGCAATTTGCTGCGTAATCAGTGGGCGCTGAACGCTTTCCAATTCATTCAGTTCCTCTTTCAATTTTCTATATCCTTCTTCGGTCATATAATTCACTGCCATGTTAAAATCCTCCTCAGTTGTTATACTAAATACTAATTAAACAAAAAAGAATTCCGACTTCATATGCCGGAACTCTGATATATTTTTGTGATCTCGCCTGCAAATTTAAAAAATTTAATGTAAGATTAAAAGTCTCATAACATGTTATAAAACATTAATACACAATTAAATCATCCTATAAAACCATCAAACATATTTCCTGTTAAAAATCTCTGCGTATATAAATGCCTTTTTTGCATCATCAGCATCTTCCAATGAAATATCCAATAATTGATCAGTGTCGCTTTCATCCTTCAAGACTGTTTTCTTAGGTGATTTTACAGGTACGTACTGTGGTTTATTTGTTTTCAAAGTAGCTGTATCTTTCACTGTGTTGACAACAGGTTTTTCTTTTATTGGAATAGGATCTCCCCATAAATCAGTATCAAATGGCGTAAAATCTTCAGTTTCTGTATAAACATCTCTCCCATCAGGAAGAGATTTTTCTTTTTGCAGCTGTTCTGCTTTTTTCTTTTGCTTTTTCAAAATCGCACTGACTCCCGCAATCAGGATTACGATTAAATAAATATAGTCTCCAATGCCGCCTTCCATAGAATTTCGTTTGATAGTTGATGGTGATGATAATGACTGCAAATGTAATAAAAGCATTTCAAAGCAAAAAATTATAGTTTCCCTCAGTTCATTCGAAAAATTAACTATATCTTTGCACCGAGTTTTTTGGTGGTGATGTTTCCGCTTTCTTCGGAAACTCACTGAAAAGGGAATCAGGTGAAAATCCTGAACAGACCCGCTGCTGTGAACTCTA
>CAZOUH010000019.1:0-12723 GCA_964582935.1 uncultured Paludibacter sp. | reverse complement strand
GGTATTTTCATCAACTACCACTGATTTCACGGTTAACAATATGCATTTTGAAGTAAGTGGAAAAAACAAAACCCAAAAACAAATTAAAAATTTAGAAAATGCTTTTGTAGTCAAAGATGACATTGAAGCAGGATATTTAAATGTTATCCCGTTATGGCAATTGGGTTTGTTGTACTAAATCAAAAATAATAAGCTAAATTTGCACTGCATAACAGAAAATCCCATCCATATGAACGAATTATTTCAAAGTCGCCACATCGGCTTGTCGCAGACTGACATAGAAAAAATGCTGAAGAAGCTCAACTTAAACTCTTTAGATGAATTAATTTTACAAACTATTCCGAAAGATATATTATTGGAAGAGGAATTAGATCTTCCGGATCCCTTGACAGAAAAACAATACCTCAATCATATCCATGCATTGGGTACAAAAAATAAGCTGTTTACCTCCTATATAGGAAACGGATGGTATGATACGATTATGCCGGCAGTCATTCAGCGTAATATTTACGAGAATCCTTCCTGGTACACTTCTTATACGCCTTATCAGGCAGAAATTTCTCAAGGAAGATTAGAAGCGTTGCTGACCTTTCAAACGGCTGTGTGTGAATTTACAGGTATGGACATAGCCAATGCTTCTTTGTTGGATGAAGCGACCGCTGCGGCTGAAGCAGCAACCATGATGTACAATTTGCGTAGCCGAGAGCAAGTTAAAAACAAGGTCAATCAGCTTTTTGTGGACAAGCATGTCTTCCCACAAACTTTAGCCGTATTGAGAACGCGCACCCAAGCTCAAGGAATCGATATGATTGTCGGCGATTATGAGCAGTTTCTATTGACAGATAATTTTTTTGGTGCGATCGTTCAGTACCCCAATGCCCACGGAGAGATTTGTGATTATGCCGACTTTGCCAGACAGGTGCATCAACTGGAGATAAAACTCGCTGTAGCCGCCGATATTTTAAGTTTAGCTTTATTGACTCCTCCGGGAGAATGGGGTGCCGATATTGTTTTCGGATCTACACAGCGTTGGGGTATTCCCATGAATTACGGCGGACCATCAGCCGGATATTTTGCTTCTAAAGAAGTTTATAAAAGAGAAATGCCGGGCAGAATCATCGGCATCAGTAAAGATGCCAATGGAAAACCTGCTTTGCGTATGGCTTTACAAACCCGTGAACAACACATCAAACGGGAAAAGGCAACTTCCAATATCTGTACTGCTCAAGCGCTGCTTGCGTCTATGGCAGGCATGTACACTGTGTATCATGGAGCAGAAGGAATCAAAAGGACTGCCCTGCGCATCCACAGCATAGCTAATTACATCAATGAAATGCTCATGGTATATGGTTACGGACAAACCAATCATCAGTTTTTCGACACCCTGAAAATCACTTTACCCGAAGGTATCACATCTGATACTTTTCGCAAGATAGCCCTGCAACATCAGGTTAATTTTTACTATTATAATAGTGGCGAAATAGGTTTGAGTGTAGATGAAACAACTGACATCGATGCATTGAATATTCTGATGGATATTTTTGCTGAAGCTGCCGGCAATCAACCTGCTTATGCTTCAGAAGACGATATCAACTTATTTATTGCTTTTGACGAAAGCTTAGAAAGGCAATCAGCCTACTTGACACAAGAAATTTTCAATCTCTATCGCTCCGAAACTGAAATGATGCGCTATATCAAAAGGTTGGAGAGAAGGGATATTTCACTCACACATTCCATGATTTCTTTGGGTTCATGCACGATGAAACTCAATGCAGCTGCTGAAATGTTGGCTCTCAGCAAACCTGAATTTAGCGGTATTCATCCCTTGGCTCCCAAAGATCAAACCGAAGGGTACAACCAACTGATTGCAGCACTCGAATCCTATTTATCCACCATCACAGGCTTATCGGCTTGCAGTTTACAGCCCAATTCAGGTGCAAACGGCGAATTTACCGGGTTGATAACCATCCGAGAATACTTTCTTTCTAAGGGTGAAAGTCAGCGAAAAACCGTTTTGATACCTGCATCTGCACATGGTACCAATCCCGCCAGTGCCCGTCAAGCCGGCTTGGATATCATCATAATTAAATGCGATGAAAATGGCAATGTGGATTTAGATGACTGGAAATCAAAGGCAGCACAATACCAGGATGTGCTATTGGGCTGTATGATTACCTATCCTTCTACCCACGGTATCTTTGAAGTGCATGTGAAAGAAATGTGCGATGTGATTCATCAATATGGTGGGCAAGTATATATGGACGGAGCCAATATGAATGCGCAAGTTGGGATGACTCATCCGGGTACGATTGGGGCAGATGTGTGTCACTTGAATTTACATAAAACCTTTGCCATTCCTCATGGCGGTGGTGGTCCGGGTGTAGGCCCTATCTGTGTGGCAGCACATCTTGCTGAATTTCTTCCGGATAAAGCTTTCGGTAGAAATGTTGTTGCAGCTGCACCTTACGGCAGTGCCGGTATCCTTCCTATTACTTACGGATATATCCGCATGCTGGGCGCAGCAGGATTGAAGTCAGCGACCAAAATTGCCATTTTAAATGCCAATTACCTGGCTGCCAAATTGGGCTCTCACTATGAAGTTTTATACAAAGGTGATCAGGGTCGTGTTGGTCATGAACTGATCATAGATTGCAGAAATTTCAAAAGTACATCCGGTGTGACCGAAACGGATATTGCCAAGCGACTGATTGATTATGGTTTTCATGCGCCTACACTCTCTTTCCCCGTGTTTGGCACTTTGATGATTGAGCCGACAGAAAGTGAATCTTTAGCAGAATTAGACCGATTCAGTGAGGCTATGCTTCAAATCTTTGAAGAAATTCAGGAGATTGAATCCGGACAGGCAGACCGTATTGATAATGTATTGCTGCATGCTCCACATCCTGAATATGTGGTGGTGGCTGACGAATGGAATCATGTCTATTCACGCCAGAAAGCCGCCTACCCTGCTCCTTGGCTTCATCAAAATAAATTCTGGATCAATGTCGCCAGGGTGGACAATGCGTTCGGTGACAGAAATTTAAGTTGCGTTTGTCCACCAACCGCAGATTATGAAACAATGCTGTAAGTGATTCGTAAAAAAGTGGGTTGCGAACGGAGCATGAATCTTTTAAGCAAGCACAAAGGACTAAAATAAACACATCCAAACGAAGTGTTAAAATATGTGTCTTATCATTCAATAATTTAAAATTGAACGCACATTTAGCAGTTTATGCATGAAATAAAATTATCTTTGTTTGTTAATTTAAGAAATAATGTTCAAAGCATTTTTAGTTTCAGCCATTCTGCTTTTTATCGGAATTTTACTTTTCGGAGTACGTGTATTTTTTGTCAAAGGCGGTGCTTTCCCCAATATTCATATTGGAGGCAATAAAGCCCTGAAAGACAGAGGAATCAGTTGTGCTACCTCTCAAGACAGAGAAGCACAAAAGAAATCAATTAAGCCATCTGCCGTAAAAATGGTAGATGATATGTTACAAAATTTTTAATTTATTGTATGAAGAATATTTTACTCATTCTCAATGCGGTAATACTTGTTGCCGTTATCGTACTTTTTGTATTGGTTCTGAGACATAACAAGATCCATTCAGTTGATGGAACAATGTACGGAACTGATTCTACACTAAGTGTCCTGCTTCCTGTAGCATACGTAAACGTTGATTCTCTGTTGTTAAACTATCAGTTTGCCATCGAATCTAACGAATCCCTGATGAAAAAGCAGGAAGATTCTCGATTGGATTTCAATGTAAAAGCTCGTCAGCTTCAAAATGAGATGGCAGAATTTCAGCGTAAGCTTGAAAACAACGCCTTTTTGAGTCGCGAACGCGCAGAACAAGAACAAACCAGACTGATGAGAAAAGAACAAGATTTGCAGCAATTGAACAATAAATTATCCCAAGAATTATTAGACTTGCAACAAAAAGTCAGTGAACAGCTGCGTGACTCTATCAACTCTTATTTGGTTGAATACAATAAAGCTAAAAAATTTGAATTGATTTTCAGTAATACCTCCAACGACAACCTACTGATTTCCAATCAGAAATACAATATCACCAAAGAAGTGACGGACGCTTTAAACAGCAGATACAGCAAGAAAAAATAATGTAATCAATTTTCACAAATAAAAAGCGGCTGTTTGAAATTTCAAGCAGCCGCTTTTTATTTGTGAACTTTTATCGGTCAAATGAACAGAACATCAAACATTATGTTATTTTTTCGAATATGATTTCTTTACAATCGATAATCCGTTCAAGTAATCTAAACTTTTCTTTACGCTTTCTAAGGGTTCGAAATTATAGTGTTCTACCTCTACTATCAAGTATTTGACTCCGGAAATTCCGGCATGATTAAAAATGGCGTCAAATCCTACCATTCCACTCTGCCCCAACTCCTTATCATCTTTTATATGCAATGTTTCAAAACGACCGGGATAGTTTTTAAAATAATCAACGGGGCTTTTTCCTCCGCGAACTACCCAATACACATCCATCTGAAAAAACACTTTAGAAGGATCAGTATTTTTAAGCATATAATCATACATTACTTCATTTTCAACTTTTGAAAACTCAAAATCATGATTATGATATCCAAACCTTAATCCTGCTTGATTACACTTCTCGCCTATCTGATTGTAATAATCACAATAGGCTTTCAAATCTGCAAGCGTTTTTGTCTTAGGCATAGAGGGGACAACCATGTATTGCATACCGGCAGCCTTGTGCGCTTTTATCGCGGTATCCCACCAAGTCCACACGTCGTTCCAATCTGTTTTTGAAATATCGTTTGCCAAGCCTTTGTTGACATGAGACGACAGGACAGTCATACCGTTTGCTTCAATTTCTTTTTTAAATTCTTCCGGACTCAAACCGTAAAATTTACCATCTGAGTACCCTGCTGCTTCAATGCCGGTATAACCTATTTTTCCCACAGCTGCTACCGTTCCCTTAAAATCTTTACCAATATCATTTCGTACTGAGTAAAGTTGTATATAAATTTCTTTTTTCTGACTTTTTGCCGATATAAATAAAGGCAAGAACATCAGTAAAGTCAACGCAATTATAATTTTTTTAATTTTCATACCTTAGTAATTTGAATTTCATTTCGTAAAAAAATGTCCGTATTACATGAATACGGACATTTTTTGTATTTCATGAATTAATCGAGAATTTTTATTTTGATGTTTCTAAACCAAACATCATCTCCATGATCTTGCAAGCCAATGTAACCTTCTCCATCCTCGCCACCGGCATTGATAAAGTTTTCCCAACCTTTAAACTTACTGTTGTCCACCATATTTTTCCAATCATCTGTCCACAAATGATATTCTAATACGTTCTCTCCATTTTGAGAATGAACAACTGTTCCTTTAAACACCAATATACCGCCGGTATTCCACTCGCCGTATGGCTTAGAATTTTGAGGAACAGCAGGAATTAAATCATACAAAGAAGCTGATTTGCGATTACCATCTTTGCCCAAGCGTGCATCGGGATGATTTTCATTATCTAAGATCTGATATTCAGGTGATGATTTCCAAATAGGATCACCTGCTATTTCTTGTGCTAAATAGAAAACTCCACTATTGGCACCTTTAGAAACTTTCCATTCAAATGTAAGTTCAAAATTCTTTAATTTCTGATCTAAGATGATGTCGCCACCATCTTTTGCTCCTGCCTCTCCTTGTCCGGATCCATTAATTTTAATGGCACCATCTTCAATTGTCCATGCTGAAGGGATATCTGCACGACCATAGCCACGCCATCCATCGAAACTCGAACCATCAAACACGGTCACCCATCCTTCTTCATTAGCGGATGTATCGTTTTGCTTTTTTGTATTCCCACAAGCCATTAAGCTCATACTTACCAATGTTACAGTTAAAAAATAAATTGTTTTTTTCATATTTTTATGTTTTATATGTTTTATGGTCATATGGAAGTTCTGACCAAGTCAATAATTATCAGAACTTCCATAATACATATTTTAATTCTATTTGATCAGATTCCTACTGAAAATTACGGCATAGCAGGTAATTTCCATCCTGCACGGTACTCATGCTTAATCAAATCATTGGCAAAAGCAAGGGCATTAACAGGATCTGTGAAAGTTTTATTAAAAGTAGGATGTCCATCCTTAATGCTGAATCCATCCTTAATCATTGTACGAATTGTAGCATTATCAGGTATGTTGGTAAATCGCATATTTTCACCATCCCAATGTAACTCTTGATTCAAACCTTGCAATCTTACTGCTAATACGCCCATTACTACCATTTCGTTGAAAGGACCGGCTTCAGAAAATGGAGATGCTGTTTCTATCCTGCTCTCAGGACTTTCTTTAGCAGCGCGTACCCAATCCATTTGATGAGATTCGGTAATTACCCTCATTTTCTTTGGAGCTTCAGGTTTCCGTCCTGAAACCAACCAGGGATTTTTCCCGTAGCAGCCACAAATCAGCGTGTCTTTAGTACCGTGGAAAATAACACCACCGCCATCATCATTTAAATTTCTACCTGCGGGAACGCCTTCCGGACGATTAGGCTTCAAGCCGCCATCATACCAATGTACTTCTACCTCCGGCATACCAACCTTAGGCATATTGTCGCGGGCAGGGAAAATATATTTTACCATTTGTGCATTAGGAGCACATTCGGTCAATAATGAAGTTGAGCTTCCCTGAACCTTTGTCGGGTAGCCCAAATTCAGTCCTTTGAAAACAGGATGCAGAATATGGCAAGCCATATCTCCCAAAGCACCGGTACCAAAATCCCACCATCCTCTAAAATTCCAAGGAGTATAAATATGATTGAATGGGCGCATGGGTGCCGGACCGATAAACAAATCCCAATCGAAGGTATCCGGAATTGGATCTATTTGTTCGGGGCGTTCCAAGCCTTGCGGCCAGATAGGTCTGTCCGTAAATGCTTCCACTTTGGTTACTTCACCTATTTCACCATTCCAAATCCATTCGCAAACTTGACGAACACCTTCTCCTGAAGAACCTTGATTCCCCATTTGAGTCGCCAATTGATACTTCTCGGCTAATTTAGTTAAGAGTCTTGATTCATAGACAGTATGTGTGAGTGGCTTTTCAACATACACATGTTTACCCATTGTCATGGCATCCGCAGCAACAATGGCATGTGTGTGGTCAGCTGTGGCAACCACTACTGCATCAATACTTTTACCCAATTCCTCATACATTTTGCGATAATCGTAATATTTTTTCGCATTTGGAAAATGGTCAAATACCCGTGCACTGTACTTCCAATCCACATCGCACAATCCCACGATATTCTGACTTTCCAGGTCTTTTAACACACCGAAACCACGACCTCCAACACCAACTCCCGCGATATTGAGTTTGTCGCTTGGTGCTACTTTGTTAAATTTCTTTCCAAAAACAGATGATGGAACCACCGTTAAACCGGCTGCAGCAATCGAACCTGTTTTTAAAAACTTTCTTCTTGACATTTCTGACGACATAAGATAATATTTTAAAGGGTTAATAAAATTTATTTAGTATGAAATTATCCTCTTGTGATGATTTGTTTGTCTTTATCCCAATACATGGTTCTACCTTCAAGGTAAGCTCTTGTACCCATATGAGCTGCTATGGCTTCTTCAAAAGCTTGCTCAATACCGCAAGATGGTTGTTTGTTCTGACGAATACATTCCAACCATTCTCTTAAATGTAAGAAGGTAGTATTGTATCTTTTACCTTTTACATATGAAAAAAGCAATCCTCTTTCGGCAAAATACATTTCAGTTGCTGATGACAAAGCATCAATACTTTTTCCGGAAGCATACCGGTAGAATGGTTCTCCGGGTTTAATGACTCCTTGCTCTATCTTTTCCTTATATCTTTGAGAAGCTCCGTCAATCGTCACGTTTAGCGAACTTCCCAATTCAATGGTAGCATCTGTTCCCATGATTTTGCGTGGTCGATTAAACTGACTTGCCAAGGTAGCAGTATATAAAAAACTTAAGTTGCGATCGGGAAATTCAAAAGTAGTTTGTAACACATCCGGCACAGTACGTCCATCTTTAAAGAAATAAACCCCTCCGGAAGAAGTTGCTGAAGCCGGTATTCCTAAATCTAAAATGTGATTCATGGCATCATATTCATGTGTCAGCAAATCACCACTTAAACCGGTACTGTAATCCCACCAACAACGCCACCGGAAGAATCTCTCCAGACTAAATTTATCACGACTGTCAGGACCCATGTATTTGGCAACTCCCGATGAGGTCATATAGTCTGTGTATTCTTTAATGCGACGGGGGTGTCCCTCAAACTGTTTCCAATCAATGGTTGATGGATTGGCTTCGGGATGAATGGCATATACCCAGGCACCATTAGGATCGTTACGATTGGTGCTAGCTTCAACTAATGTAACATCTCCTATCAATCCTTTTTGAATGATATCCTTTGCCCTGTGGTTAATTTCTATTTGTCTTCCCTGATGTCCCAATTGAAACACAACATCACTTTTACGAACGGCATCAGCGACTAAATAAGTTTCGGGAACAGTCCATGTTAAAGGTTTCTCAACGTACACATGCTTGCCTGCATTTACTGCATCAATAACCATTGTACCATGCCAATGATCAGGTGCAGCAATGATTACAGCATCAATATCCTGCGCAGACAATAGCTCTTTGTAATGTTTATAAATGGTAGGTATTTTATCAAATTTACCATTTACGCCCTCTCTTTTACGATTTGCGCCTGCCATGGCTGCATCTTTGGCATATACCTCAAAAATATCACAAACCCCATTAACGACGATATTTAAATCTTCCTGCTCCATGAAGTCTTGATAACGTGTATTTCGAGGATCATTACTCGCTTGCATTTTCAAATCCTCTACGTATTGCGGTGTTGCAAACCCCAAAGCCTGCATCAACTGAGAACCTCTGATACCAAATCCGATGATGCCTAAACGAATTGTTTTGCCATCAGTTTGTCTTTCTATAATGGCGGGATCAGTATCAAAATTAAAGAGGGTACTGCCTATTTTGTTGGAGTGTTCGTGTTTTTTCTTCTTATACACCCCATAAGCCATAGCCCCCAATACAGGAACTGTAGCTAAAGTCTTAAGTGCATCACGCCTTCCCGTCGATTCGGGTTGCGTGATTTTATTATCAATATTCTGATTGGAATCTTTTGCTGACATTCGTAAATATACTGTATAAAATAATCTATTAAATTATTGCTTCTGTTTTCTTCTAAATATATATCGATCAAAACCGATTTGATGGGATGAAGGGAAAAAATGCTGCACCAAAACAGCTCCAAGCATCACCAAATTTTTATCAACCCATAAGTATGAACCTTCCGGAGGTATTAAATAAAGCACGCCTATCAAAGGAGGATGGGATAAATAATATAAACTTAATAATCCTATTGCACCTATATTAGCTACAGAAACAAAACATCCTAAAATCATACACAGCCCTATGACGGTTAGACCATACATGTTCACATAATTCACTACATCCATTAAAAACGGATAATCTGTCAATGTAATAAAAATTGGAGCAAAAATACCTTTTGAATCCAATAGATAAGGATAAGATGACCAATTGGGATTAAAAATTTTCGCCAATCCTTCATACATAAAATACCAACCTATCAAGATTCTGAGAATCACCAACCAAGTCAATTGTGAACGACTATAAACATTCTTTCGGATCATATCAATCAATTTGAATCTTTTCTTTCACTTACAATATTTTATTTATTTCTTAAACTCAACATCACCGTCACCAAAGCATAAATCAACAAAAGCACTACCCATAAAGTGGTGCCGTCAAACATGGAATACGCTGCCACTGCGGGCAACAGACTTAAAAACATATTAATCCTCAACAGTCTCTTTTGTCTGAAATCAGGCTGTTTGGTTTTATACATGACCCAAGAATGGTTCAACACAAGGATCAAAGCACCAAAAGCAAAAATGAACTTAAAGATTTTTTGTTCAAAAAAATGACCCAAAGAACCGATAAGTAAGCATACGAATGCTATAACGTATATATTTTGAATTATTTTATTTTTCAATGATAAATCAGACATTGATGTATGGTATATGTTTGTAGCTTCTCTTTCTTCTAATGATTATGTATCATTTCAAAATAAAAATCTCCTCGTCATCCCTTTTCATGAAATAGTGCTCTCGTGCAAATTTTTCCAAATACACAGTGTCATCCTTTAATTGATGAATTTGTGCTTTATTCCGCTCAATTTCATCCAAGTAATTCCGGTATTCTTGCTCTAATTTTATGATTTCTTGGGCAGACCTGTGTCTTTTAATCAAATTGTGGTCATCGAAGAAAATTAGATACATAAAAAAAAACAGCAAAACAAAAGTATATTTGTTTACCAATATATGAAGAATCAATTGTAGAAAACCACTAACTTTTAACCGCATTTAACACATATTATCCTAAACCACACAAAGGTAAATATTTTTATTGAATAAAAACTTTTCAACAATTAAATTTTCGGGTTAAATTACTTCTTTAAAATAGTTATATTTGCAGATTAAAGATTGATTTACATGGAAAATTTTGTTGTATCTGCACGGAAATATCGTCCAACCACCTTTGAGTCTGTCGTCGGTCAAGGGTCTTTGACTACTACTCTTAAAAATGCCATCAAAAATAAACAGCTTGCACATGCTTATTTATTTTGTGGACCAAGGGGGGTGGGCAAAACAACTTGTGCCCGTATTTTTGCTAAGACAATCAATTGCCTGAATATTACGCCGGAAACCGAAGCCTGCAATCAGTGTGAGTCCTGCGTGTCCTTCAACGAACAACGCTCCTTTAATATTCATGAACTTGATGCAGCCTCCAACAATGGAGTGGATGACATTCGATCCCTCATAGACCAGGTCAGGATTCCACCGCAAATTGGTAAATATAGCGTGTATATCATTGATGAGGTGCACATGCTTTCGTCCGGAGCATACAATGCATTTCTTAAAACCTTGGAAGAACCCCCCGCTCATGCCATCTTCATTTTGGCTACAACTGAAAAGCATAAAATCATACCGACTATCTTGTCGCGTTGCCAAATTTACGATTTCAATCGGATTACCGTCCCGGATACTGTAACACATCTGCAATATGTCGCCGGAAAAGAAGGGGTAAACATTGACGAAAATGCACTGAATATCATTGCTCATAAAAGTGATGGCGGGCTGCGTGATGCACTATCCATCTTTGATCAGTTGGTAAGTTTTTGTGGCAATGAGATTAAATATGAAGATGTTATAGCTAATTTAAACGTTCTTGATTATGAGTATTATTTTCGATTGGTCGAATCATTTCTAAAGCGTGACATGGTCAATGCTTTATTGATTTTCAATGAAGTATTGAATAAAGGATTTGATGCACATCATTTTGTTTCAGGACTTAGCAAGCATCTCCGGGATTTATTGGTGAGCAAAGATCCACAAACCATCATGTTGATGGAAGTGGGAGCTGATATTGGTAAAAAATATCAACAACAAGCGCAACAATGTCCGGCTGAATTTCTTTTTGATGCCTTGAAAATCAACAATGATTGTGATCTCAACTACCGCATCAGCAATAACAAACGCCTCTTGGTTGAGTTGAGCCTGATTAGAATCTGTCAGCTGACCGATGAAAAAAAAAAGTCGGTAACGCTTGAGCAGACACCAAAAATACAAGCTATTCATGTTGAGGCAAAACAAGTGTCTAAACCAACCATGGATAAAGACGCAACAGCTCAGAAAGCAATCGTTACAACAACGGAACCGGAAGAAATTGTCAGTAAAGGACTTGAAGAAAAAGATCAAATTCAGCCTGCCGGAAAACCGGAAAAAACAAGCAAAAAACAGCCTATATCGATTTCTATATCTTCTCACTCTCAACAGCCAACAAATCAACAAGTTTCTAAACAATCTGAAGAAGAACCTATCGTTCAAAATGAAACTTACTCTTCATCTGAGTTGAACAAAGTCTGGAAAAATTACATACATCAAATTCCTGAGCTGACCAGCATAGTCAGTTATATCAACAACAACAATCCAGAAAAAATAGACGAACATGCTTATATGCTTACTTTTAGCAATATTTTCCAGGAAAATGACTTTAAAAAAGAGATGAACGACATTTGTAAGCACTTACAAAAGGAATTGAAAAACTCCTCTATTCATTTAGAAACCAAGGTTGTAGAAAACACAGGAAAATTCAAACGTAATAATCCCGAAGAAATTTTAAAAAGTTTATCAGAAAAAAATCCTGCCTTACAAACATTGAGAAGAAATTTGAATTTAGAATTGGATTAAAAAAATTCACACTCATTTTCTCCAAAAAATTGGCGTAAATAATACGAAAACGGTAAACAGCTCCAAGCGCCCTATCAGCATCACTGCCGATAAAAACCATTTAGCAAATAGGGAAAGTCCCGCAAATCCTGCGGACGGACCATATTTGCCAAATCCTTCCCCTACGTTTCCCATACAGGTAATCATGCTTCCAATAGATTCAAGAAAGTCCATACCTGAAAATGCCAAAACGACTGAACCGGCAATGATCAAAAACACATACAATAGTATAAATGCCAGAATACGTGTAACTATATCGTTCCTAATAATTTGATTGTTATATTTAATAGGGAAGATGGCATTGGGATGGATGATTTTTTTGATTTCAAAATAAACAAATTTCA
>CAZOUH010000018.1:0-12807 GCA_964582935.1 uncultured Paludibacter sp. | reverse complement strand
ATAGACAAACCGGTCAACTTAGCACCCATTTTATGCAACAGCATGCAGAGCCACGAACCCAAATAAGTAACGTGACCTGTTATTAATATTCTTTTGTCATAAAAGAAATCTTGTAATTCAATTGGTAAACTGTCTTTCATCGAATCTTTATTTTTAAAACATCAAGATTTTCTTGCCCTCTTTCGTTTCTTTCCATAACCATATCCGTAACCGTATGCATATCTGCCAGCATGTTTACTGGACTCAATATCAACTCCATTGACAACAAGATAAAGTTGTTTTAAAGAATTTTCCTTGTGTATGCGATTTAAAAATTCAAAATTACGTTTGTCTGAATAATTTGCACGACAAACATACAAGGTTAAATTAGAAACACGATTAACCAAGAAAGTATCAGACACTACGCCTACAGGAGCTGAGTCGATGAGGATATAGTCATATTGTTCCCGCAATTCAGCTATAAGTTTATCGAAACGTTCACTTAAAACCAATTCGTTTGGATTGGGTGGTATAATGCCTCCCGGCAACAAATATAAATCAGGATATTCTTTAGAAGGATGGATAAGGTGGTGATAGTCGTCATCTATTTCCGACAAATAAGAAGAAATCCCCTCCTGACTGGAGATTCCAAAGTGACTGGCAAGCATAGGTTTACGTAAGTCCATACCGATCAACAGCGTTTTTTTGCCTGTAAGTGATATAGATATTGCTAAATTGATAGCCACAAAAGTCTTACCCTCGCCTGATTCAGTAGAAGTAATAATCATCAACCTGTCTTTGGGTCGATTCATGATAAACTGTAATTTGCTACGTAAGAGGCGTAACAACTCAGCATTTGCACCGGCATTGGTGTCGTGATTGATAAGTACTTCTTCCGACTTTTCTATAGCAAGCTCGGCAATGACGGGTACATCAGTCAAACTTTCTACTTCGCTTCTGTCACTAAATGTAGTAGTGAACAAAAACTTAAGGTACAAAATACCAACGGGAAAAAATAAACCTAAAAACAAAGAAGCCACTAATATCATTGATAACTTGGGTGCTGTTTTATCTGCAGTGTCGGCAGCGTCCAGCAATTGAGCTTTGGGCGTGGTAACCGCCATACTCATAGATGCCTCTTCTCTTTTTTGCAACAAAAACATATACAAACTGGCTTTGATTTCCTGTTGGCGTTTGATCTCAATAAATTCTCGCTCTTGCTGAGGTATTTTTTTCAGTTGAGAACTTAAAAAAGCATATTGATTGTCTAACTCACGAATGCTAATTTGCAATCCTTTTCTTGATGTGGCAATGCTGTTTTGAATGGAAAGGCGACTCGATTGTATTTGTGACTCCATGCTGTGTAGAGTAGGATTGGTCTCTGACGAACCGCTTGCTATCCTGTCGCGGCTGACAAGTAATTTGTTATATTCCTGTATCACGGCTAACAATCCAACATCTGTCAATCCGAGATTAGGTATTAAAGCATACTTATTGGACGGTTCTTTTAAAAATTCTTCAATGTATTTTATCAGCTGTAACTGAATATCATTTTCGATACGCTTTTGATCGTAAAAACTGCTTTTTTGTAAGATAATACCTGCTTCTACTTCGATATCTGTCAATTCATTCGTTTGTTTATAGGCTTGAATTTTATGTTCTACATCCGCCAATGAATCGGTCAATAAATCCAAACGACTATCAATAAAGATGGCTGTAAGGTGAGCTGATTTGTTAATTTGATCAATGGCATCCTGGTTATAAGTATCAATCAACTTTTGTAGAAAATCTTTACCTTTCTGGACATTTTTCGCTTTAAAAGTTAAATTCACCAAATCTCCGTCTTTGGGAACTTCAGTGGAAAGTCCGGACTCTTGATAACTCTTCACGATAGAAATTGGATTGTAGATTTTTATGTAAATCTTATCTTCTAAAGGCTCCTGATAGTTTTTAAGCATAATTTGTAGCTGCCCGGCAGGTGTTTCAACAGTTGCCGGCAGTTGAGAAATCTTATATTTAAAACGTGTAGTTTTTCGC
This sequence comes from uncultured Paludibacter sp., assembly GCA_964582935.1. GTDB lineage: Bacteria > Bacteroidota > Bacteroidia > Bacteroidales > Paludibacteraceae > Paludibacter. Next base: position 10,791 of record CAZOUH010000018.1, on the reverse strand, counting down.
TCTTTGATATATTTACCTGAAATCCGATAAGACCCTTTATCGTACATTACTGATAACTCCACTGGTCTTCCAATCTTTATCAAATCAGAATCATCCATCACAACCTCCACAGGACTACTTGTGTATAGTTCTATCGGCTTTAGAAATACATTTTTATTATAAACATAATTTAATCTTAAATCGCCCACAACTTTTTTTATCAACTCTTTGGAGTGCAGCACTTGCCTTTCATTATAAATATTCGAAGATCCTCCGGAAACACCAAAAACATCTAATTGCTTGAGCACAGAAATCTGACTCATTTGTCCTGACGAAGATTTGTCGGCGATAAGCAGCGTAGATTTAAATTGGAACATATCCGGCTGCATCCTGTAATAAAATAAACCTACAAATACGATAACAACCAAAGAAGCAACAATCCACTTCCAATATGCTCCGTACTTTTCGATAAGCTCTCGCCAATCAATCGGTTTCTCTGTCATCAATTGTTGGGATTCGTCTAAATTAATGTTTCTGTTCATGTTTTTATCAATTATGCTTATAGCGAAGGTAGCTAACTATTTATTAATATATACTTTTTTTGTAATGAATATTTATTATTTCTTCAAAACATTGATTACCAAGGTAGTTAAAGATATCAACGTGCCTACAATTGAAATTGTGATGGATTCTGCCGTGCTGATAGCAGAAGAACGTGCTTTGGGATCATTGGGTTCAACATAAATCACATCATTTTGCTGCAAATAAAAATAAGGAGAATTGACTAAATTCTTATCACGCATATCGATACGAATACTTTCACGATGCCCGTTCTGCTCCCTGATTAATAATAAACTGTTCCTGCGACCGTAAATCGTCATATCACCGGCTAAAGCAAGAGCTTCCAACAAAGATATCTTTTCATTGTCAATGGCAAATGATCCGGGACGCAACACTTCACCAATCACCGAAACTTTAAAATTGGCAAAACGAATCAGCACAATAGGCTCTTCGGTGATATAAAGCGGATAAACAGATTCTTTGATATAATTGGTTAGGGCTGTTTTTGTCATGCCGGCAACCTTGATTTTACCTATCACAGGAAAAAACAAATAGCCCTCTGCATCTACCAAATAATTCTGCATACTCAATCCATATGAAAGATAGGTATTGTTACCTCCGCTGTATGTCCTGGAAGATTCGCCGGATGGTACCAAAGGTAGATTAAATGGAAGTGCTGCTTCGGGTGTACCGGTGTTGACAGTTATCATCAGTAAATCACCAATTTTGATTACGGGATCGGGCACAGGTACTTGCGTTGAATCGGAAAGCTCAGCATAAGCACCCGCTTCCTGCATGTAAGCCACTTTTTGGTATGCGTTGCAACTTGTCAATACAATGATCAAGAGCAGAAATAAAATCTTTTTCAAAATTTGAAACATATTCGTTTTGTTTATTATTGTTTCTTAAAAATGTAACATACGTAATTAGCTTGCTTCTTTCCATTTGATATCTACAAATGCTTTTAAAGCAAAAATTGTTTTCCAAACAATCACAAAATCCCAATCTAATGACCAATTGTTTATGTATTCTTTATCATATTCAACGCGCTTTTCCATTTTCCACAACTCATCCGTCTCTCCTCTGTAACCATTTACCTGCGCCCATCCGGTTATCCCCGGCTTGACATAATGACATGCTGAGTAACTGCCTATCATAGTTGAATACTGATCGGAATGATTCCCCATACTCGGTCGTAAATCAATAAGCAATATCCAAGAAAAATTGGCAATCAAAAAACAAGAATATACATCCGGTTTGTCTTGAAAATATTGTTGGGGAAATAGGATTGCAACAACAATGAAAGAGAGATTCAGAAGTACCAAATCTAAGAGGACAGATATAAATTGCAATTCATTTTCTCGGGTTCTCATAAATATTTTAACCACTAAAGTGAAAACTATGTGAAATCTGATGCTTACAGATTAACAATTTTTGAAACGCAAAGGTAAATATTTTTTAGCTTTAAAACAACGAGTTAGAATTGTTTATGAAAGATTCATCGTATTACAACATGTTTTATTGATAATAATAGCTTAAATTTGTCGAATTATTGATTCATACCATTGTATTATGTCAACCATTAAACTTTATAATTACAGTTTTACTTCCATTAAAACTTACCTTTTCGCAGGTTTATTTGTGGCGGGGAATATTATCCTTCCCCAACTTGCACATACACTGCCCAATGGCGGTCCGATGTTTTTACCCATCTATTTCTTTACTTTGATAGCTGCCTACAAATATGGAATGAAAACCGGACTATTAACAGCCATTCTCTCTCCTGTAATCAACTCCTTGCTTTTTGGCATGCCTGTGTTAGTCATGTTGCCGATCATACTTATTAAATCTTCCCTGTTGGCAACAGCTGCTGCTTTTGCAGCCAAACACTTTCAGAAAATCAGTATAGTAATTTTGCTTATGGTAGTTTTGAGTTATCAAATCATTGGGACATTGGTGGAATGGGCAATGGTACAAAACTTTTGGTTAGCCGTACAAGATTTCAGAATCGGACTGCCGGGCATGGCCATCCAGGTATTGGGTGCTTATGCAATATTAAAGTTGATGAAGTCTTAACAAGCTGTTATAAATTTGCATGATGCACGTAAAATCCTTCGATGAAGTATGGGTTCGGTTTCGAGAAATAGAAATTCCGGAATCATTCGATATGATTGTTGCTATCGCACAAGGAGGTATCATTCCGGCTGCCATACTCAACCAGCGACTCAATATTGATTTTCACATCATCCATATCAATTTACGCGATCCGGCACATCGCCCTCAACACGATAAACCCATATTGCTTAACCCTATCGACTTTAATTGTACAGGGAAAAAGATACTCTTGGTTGATGATCGCATCAAGACCGGATCAACGATAATGCTTGCGAAAGAAGTGTTGAAAGATGCAGCGGAGATTAAGACTTTTGCTGTGAACGGTGAAGCAGATTATGCACTTTACAACGAAGCCTGCTTTCGCTTTCCCTGGCTGCTGTAAATTATTTGATGGCGTGTATGATTTCTCTTAAAGATGCGAGTTGTTGAGCACCGGTTTTCATATTCCTCAACATGACTTTCTTTTCCTGCATCTCGTTTTCACCAACAATGCCCACAAACGGGATGTTTTGTTGATCTGCGTAACTCAGTTGTTTTTTCAGTTTATCCGGGTCGGGATATAACTCCACATTGATTCCAAGTTCACGCAATGTCTTTAACATGGGCAGACAATAAGCCTGTTCTTTCTCGCCAAAGCATACAAAAAGTAGTCTCGTCTGTTCGTTCTGATTGTCAGGAAATAAATTGAGATGTGTCAATACATCATAAATCCGTTCGGCGCCAAACGAAATACCGACACCGGAAATACCCGGCATCCCGAACATCCCTGTCAGGTTATCATACCTGCCACCTCCGGATATACTGCCTATTGGCATGTCTGAGGCGCTGACTTCAATAATGACTCCGGTGTAGTAGTTGAGTCCGCGTGCCAACGTTAAATCCAATGTCAATGCAGCATTGATAGACACGGTATCACACAGATTAAACAAGGTCTCCATTTCAGCGATTCCCTGTAAACCAAGCTCAGAAGCTCCAAGAATTACCTTTAGCTGTTGTAGTTTTTCAACATTGCTGCCGTTCAGATTCAGAATAGGTTGCAGTTTTTCTATCGCTGTTTGAGAAACACCTTTGGACAACAATTCTTCGTTTACCTTTTCAAGTCCGATTTTATCCAATTTATCGATTGCAACAGTGATATTGGTCAAATTCTCAGACTCACCGATAATTTCGGCAATGCCGGAAAGTATCTTGCGGTTATTTAATTTGATGACTACCTTGATTTGCAGGCGACGATACACTTCATCTAAAATCTGTATCAATTCCAACTCATTTATCAAGGAGTTGCTGCCCACCACATCGGCATCGCATTGATAAAACTCACGGTACCTGCCTTTTTGCGGACGATCGGCACGCCATACAGGCTGAATCTGATACCTCTTAAAAGGAAACGAAATTTTATGGCGGTTTTGCACAACAAAACGGGCAAGCGGCACGGTGAGATCGTAACGCAAGCCCTTTTCTGCAATTTTACTTGCCAAGCGAAGACTGTTAGCTTCCTTTAGCTCTTCTTCTGTTATGCCGGACAAAAAATCGCCGGAATTCAAAATTTTGAATAATAGCTTATCACCCTCATCACCATATTTTCCCATTAAAGTACTCAGATTTTCCATGGCAGGAGTTTCAATTTGTTGAAACCCATACAGCCGGAAAACCGATTTGATGGTGTCGAAAATATAATTGCGCTGAGCCATTTCCCGCGGTGTGAAATCGCGGGTACCTTTTGGTATAGAGGGCTTTTGAGACATGATTATTTTCTGATTCCAAGCTCTTTGATGATGGCACGGTAACGTTCGATATCCACTTTGATCAAATAATCCAATAAGCGACGACGTTTACCAACCAACATCACCAAAGCACGCTCGGTACTAAAATCTTTTTTGTTTCTTTTTAAATGCTCGGTTAGATGATTGATTCGGTAAGTGAACAATGCAATTTGAGCTTCAGGAGAGCCGGTATCCGTATTGGATTTACCGTGTTTGGCAAAAATTTCTTGCTTTTTTTCAGCCGTTAAATACATGATAATGTAATAATTAAATTAATAAATAGAGATCAAGCCACAACGGACTTTCCTTCATTTTTCGGTGCGCAAAGATAGACAATATTTTGCACACCACAATATAAGCATCAATTTATTGCTAAAATTATCGTATATTTGCAGCCCTATTTTCGTTAATTGTAAATTATTAATGGTTAATTGTAAACCATAAATTGTAACAAACAAACATATGAACATCGTCAGAAAAGACCTCGACTCAAACAATGCAAGCATCACCATTCGTGTTGAAAAATCAGATTATGAAGTAAAAGTGGATAAAACTTTACGTGAATATCGTAAAAAATCCAATATCCCCGGTTTCCGTCCGGGCATGGTTCCGCTCAACTTACTTAAAAAAATGTATGGTAAATCTATTTTAGCGGAAGAAATCAACAATATCATTTCTGAGGGCTTATACAATTATATCAAAGAAAACAATATTGATTTGCTCGGAGAACCATTACCTAATGAAACGGAACAGCAAGAAATAGATTTCGACACGCAAGATACTTTTGATTTTGTTTTTGACATAGCCCTTCCCCCCGCATTTGAAGTGGAATTGACAAAAAAAGATAAAGTCAAATATTATCAAATTACTCCGGATGAAACCATGATTGAAAATCAGGTGAAATCTTATGCGAGTCGCTACGGGAAATATGAGCAAGAGGAAACAGTTGAAGAGCAAGATATGCTGAAAGGGCTGTTGGTCGAATTGGAAAACGGGGCAGAAAAAGCAGACGGCATTCGTGTAGAAGATGCTGTATTGACACCTGCTTATATGAAAGATGAAACCATCAAATCGATTTTTGTGGGTGCAAAAAAAGATGGCGAAGTCATTTTCAACCCGAAGCAAGCCTATGAAAATGCAACGGAAATCGCATCTTTGTTAAAACTTAAAAAAGAAGAAGTTGAAGGACTGACAGCCGATTTTAAATACACCATCCAAAGCATTACGCGCTTTCATGAAGCGGCAGTCAATCAAGAATTATTTGACAAAGTATTTGGCGAAGGCGCTGTAAAATCTGAAGAAGAATTCAAGGCAAAGCTCAAAGAAAATATTGCAGAAAACTTGGCACAGGACAGCAATTACAAGTTCGGTTTGGATGCCCGCGAAGCTTTGGTGAAAAAGTACAAGGATTTATCTTTTCCGGATGCTTTCCTGAAACGCTGGCTGTTGCATACCAATAAAGAGCTTACGGAAGAAACAGTGGAACTCGATTATCCTCAAATGATAGAAGATTTGACCTGGCAGTTGATTCGTGATAAAATAGCGAAAGCCAACGATATAGACATTAACAGAAAAGACATTGAGGCATATGCCAAACAAGTTGCACGTTCTCAGTTTGCACAATATGGCATCCCCAATGCTGATGACCAGATGATTGATCCTTATGTGCAAGAAATGTTGCAAAATGAAAGTCAGTTGAAAGCCATTATCGAAAGGGTTACCGAAAATAAGGTAAATGATATCATTAAGGAGACTGTAAAATTGGATGTTAAAGAAATTTCTATGGATGACTTCAACAAAATGTTTGAAGAATAAGCCTGACTTCACAAAAAGTCAATCAGCACACTGAGAACACTGATGAAACGGATGAAAGCAGATTTAATATACATTGATAATCAAAGACATACAAAAAATATCGTAATATTTGTCCGTGTAAATCTGTAAAATCTGCGTTATCTGTGTGCTCTTGAAACATCTTCCTACTTTCTATTTCAAAAAATAACCATACCTTTGGTGTTGAATTAAAAAAACAAACATGATGAATCAAAACGAATTCTTTAAATACGCAACCAAGCATGTAGGGCTGAACAGCATGCATTTGGAAAAATACCAGGATATTTCCGGCAGCTATATATCGCCTTCCATCCTGGAAGAAAGGCAATTGAACGTAACGCAGATGGACGTATTTTCCCGTTTGATGATGGACCGCATCATCTTTTTAGGGACGCAAATTGACGACTATACAGCCAATGTAATCCAAGCTCAACTGCTATTTTTAGATACTTCCGACCCCGGCAAGGATATTTCTATTTACTTGAATACGCCGGGCGGGTCAGTATATGCCGGTTTGGGCATTTATGACACCATGCAGTTTATCGGATCAGAGGTTTCTACCATCTGCACCGGCATGGCAGCCTCAATGGGCGCTGTATTGTTGGTGGCAGGCGCAAAGGGGAAACGCTTTGCACTCACTCATTCTCGCGTGATGATTCATCAGCCTATGGGTGGTGCACAGGGACAAGCCTCTGACATAGAAATCACGGCACGTGAAATACAGAAACTGAAGAAGGAACTTTACGCCATCATTGCCGACCATTCCGGTAATCCTTTCAAGAAAATCGAAAAGGATTCTGACAGGGATTATTGGATGACATCCGAGGAGGCAGTAAGCTATGGTATGATTGACAAAGTACTGATCAACGAGAAAAAAACCAAATAATGGCTAAGCAACAAAAACGTTGTTCTTTTTGTGGACGCCCTGAATCTCAAATTGATTTTTTGATTATGGGTACTGACAATGTGCAGATTTGCAATGAATGTGCATTGCAAGCAGCTGAAATTGTCAAGGAGAACATCCCTTCAAAATCCAAATCATCCAATTTGAAGAAGGAAGACATTCCTAAGCCTATGGAACTGAAAAAATACTTGGATGAATATGTCATCGGACAAGATGAAGCCAAGAAATTTTTATCGGTAGCTGTCTATAATCATTACAAACGCTTGATGCAGGAAAATGAGCACGATGATGTGGAAATCGAGAAATCGAACATCATTATGGTTGGACCCACCGGAACGGGGAAAACGCTGCTTGCAAGGACTATTGCCAAAAAACTGCATGTGCCCTTCACTATTGTTGATGCCACTGTGCTGACCGAAGCAGGATATGTAGGTGAGGATATTGAGAGCATCCTGACTCGCTTGCTGCAAGTGGCTGATTACGACGTGCAGGCAGCAGAGAAAGGCATTGTGTTTATTGATGAAATTGATAAAATCGCACGCAAAGGCGATAATCCAAGTATAACCCGTGATGTAAGTGGAGAAGGCGTACAACAGGGCTTGCTTAAATTGTTGGAAGGTGCTGTTATCAACGTGCCGCCACAAGGCGGACGGAAACATCCGGAGCAGAAAATGATTGCTGTCAACACGCAAAACATCTTATTCATTTGTGGCGGTGCTTTCGATGGCATAGAGAAAAAAATCGCCTTGCGCCTGAACACCCGGGTAGTTGGATATAGCGCGAGTCTTGATACAGAGCAGGTGGACAGAAAAAACTTAATGCAATATGTTGCACCTCAGGATTTAAAATCATTTGGTTTAATTCCGGAAATTATAGGGCGCTTACCGGTTTTAACTTATTTAGAACCCTTGAATAAAGAGGCATTATTGAGGATTATCACGGAACCTAAAAATTCCATCATGAAGCAATACATTAAATTATTCAAAATGGATGGCATTGAGCTTATCTTCCAGGAAGATGTATTGGAGTACATCGTTGATAAAGCCATTGAGTTTAAAATTGGTGCTCGTGGGTTGAGATCCATAACTGAAACCATCATCATGGATAAAATGTATGAAATGCCTTCAAAAAAGGCAAAAAAGGTAATCATTGATTTAGATTATGCGCAATCCAAAATAGAAAAAGCAAATTTCAATCGTTTAAAAATTGCATAAAAATTTGTGAAGCAAGCATTTTAAGTGCGCAAAACGTAAAAAAACGGGGTAAATGTAAAAAAAACAGCATTTATCCCGATTTTTTTTTCAAAAGCATTTGTATATATGAAATCTGTTTATAAATTTGCTATCCCTTATAAAATGGTTCGGCTGTAACCATGAAACAAAATTCAAGCTTTGACAGTATTCGAAAAAAGTATTATCTTAGTCACTCAGTTTTGATATTTGATATATGATCTATGTTTAGTCATTCAGAATTAAAAGTTCAATTAAAACATCATTTTGGCTTCGATACCTTCAAAGGTAATCAGGAAGCAATTATACAAAATGTGTTGGCTGAAAAAGACACCTTTGTCCTGATGCCTACCGGTGGAGGAAAGTCGCTGTGCTATCAGCTGCCCTCGCTGTTGATGGAAGGTACTGCCATCGTTATTTCTCCATTGATTGCCTTGATGAAAAACCAAGTGGATGCCATGCGTAATTTCAGTGAAGAAGACGGCATCGCGCATTTTTTAAACTCATCTTTGACCAAACAAGCCATTGATGCTGTAAAAGCAGATATTTTATCAGGCAAGACCAAGCTCTTGTACGTCGCACCCGAATCCCTGACTAAAGAAGACAATATAGAATTCCTCAAACAAATCAAAATATCCTTTTATGCGGTTGATGAGGCTCATTGCATCTCTGAGTGGGGGCATGATTTCAGACCGGAGTACAGAAGAATTCGTCCGATAGTGAACGAAATCGGCATTGCCCCGCTGATTGCACTAACAGCCACTGCCACTCCGAAAGTACAACACGATATCCAGAAAAACTTAGGCATGTTGGATGCAATGGTCTATAAGTCGTCCTTTAACAGAGACAATCTGTATTATGAAGTTCGCAGCAAAACCAACGAAGTTGATAAAGATATCATCAAATACATCCTTTCTCAAAAAGACAAATCGGGTATCATCTACTGCTTAAGTCGGAGGAAAGTAGAAGAATTAGCAGCTACCCTGCAAGTCAACGGCATTTCCTGTCTGCCTTATCATGCCGGTATGGAATCAGCAGTCAGAACCGAAAATCAGGATAAATTCCTGATGGAAAAGGTACAAATTATAGTTGCCACCATTGCCTTTGGGATGGGAATCGACAAGCCGGATGTTCGTTTTGTGATTCATTATGATATGCCTAAAAGCTTAGAGGGCTATTATCAAGAAACAGGAAGGAGCGGCAGGGATGGAGGTGAAGGTCAGTGCATTGCATTTTACTCTTACAAAGACCTCGACAAGTTAAGAAAATTCATGCAAGGCAAGCCAGTTGCCGAACAAGAAATTGGCAATCAATTATTATCAGAAACTCAAACATATGCGGAATCCTCGCTTTGTCGCAGGAAACTGCTGCTTTATTATTTCGGAGAACAATATAAACAAGATAACTGTGGAAATTGCGATAACTGTATGAAACCAAAGAAAACAATTGACACTCAGGAACTGTTAGTCCTGATTTTAGAAACGATCATAGCTGTCAGGGAGCGCTTTAAAGCTGAACATATCGTTGACATACTGAAAGGAAACGAAACATCGGACATCAAATCCTATCAACATAATGAGCTTGAAAATTTTGAAGCAGCATCAGATGAAGATGAAAGATTTTTGCATGCCATCATCCGCCAGGCACTGATTTCAGGATTGATTACCAAAGAAATAGAGAACTACGGCTTATTGAAAATTACGCCTGCAGGGAAAGCTTTCATTAAAAAACCCGCAAAATTTCTTGTGGTAAAGGATACCGAGTTTGAGGATGAAGATGAAGACAACGTTGCAAAATCCGGCGGTGGAGGCACCTGTGCAGCTGATGATGTTTTGTTTTCTTTCTTGAAAGACTTGCGAAAAAAACTATCGAAGAAGCTTGAAGTGCCACCTTTTGTAATATTCCAGGATCCCTCTTTGGAAGCCATGGCAACAACCTACCCCATCACCATGGATGAACTGCAGAATATTCCGGGCGTCGGACAAGGAAAAGCCAAAAGATACGGAGAGGAATTTCTGAGAGTCATCAAAGAACATGTCAAAGAAAACGACATCATCCGCCCGGAGGATTTGCGTGTCAGGACCGTTGCCAATAAATCAAAAATAAAAGTATCTATTATTCAGTCTATTGACCGAAAGATAGCCTTAGATGATATTGCCGAATCCAAAGGATTGGATATGTCGGAATTGTTGGATGAAATCGAAGCCATCGTGTATTCAGGCACCAAAATAAACATCAATTATTTTCTGAATGAGGTGATGGAAACTGATAAAATAGAGGAGATTTTTGAATACTTCAGTACGGCAGAAACTGATAAAATAGGTCCTGCTTTGGAAGAGTTAGGCGAAGATGAATTTGATGAGATTGAAGTAAGATTGGTGAGAATTAAATTTTTATCTGAAATCGG
>CAZOUH010000017.1:0-13184 GCA_964582935.1 uncultured Paludibacter sp. | reverse complement strand
CGGAATATCTCCTTTTGAAAGGGATATCAAAGTATCGCTTTTATCAAGAGACAGGCCTTTCAAATGGGTTTTTGGATAAGGAGGGGTCAATCAATAGTGATAATTGTGAGAAAATATGCTATGCTTATCCGGACTTGGATCCGGAGTGGTTGCTGACCGGTAAAGGCAGTATGTTGAAAACTTACGACCACCTTCAGGAGGAAAATATTAAAAAATCCACCTCGGTTGAGACATTGGTTCAGAAAATAGTAGAATTATCTTCTGAAAATACTTTACTCAAAAGAGAAAACGAAAACCTGAAAAAGAAAATCGTCTATTACAAACCCCTCGATGAGGACGATTTTAGAGATAATATCGCTGCAGAACCAAAAATATAGCTCACACATTATATTTTGTTGTACCTTTGCAGCCGATTCCGGTAGCTGATGTGTGATGACCGGAACGTGTGCTTGATAAACCACGTAAAAAACAAGAAAAATGAAAAAACAAGTATCGCTTACCTTTATGGTGGCAGGACTCATCTTCACCGTTTGTCTGATTGCCGCCAACATCATCGCTCAAAAAACCATTACTGTTTTCGGACTCAGCGCCACGGCTGCATTGTTGGTATTTCCCGTTTCGTATATCGTAAACGACCTCATCGCTGAGGTGTGGGGATATCGCAAAGCCCGTTTCATCATTTGGTTTGGCTTTTTGATGAACTTCTTTGTCGTACTGATTTTCCAACTGAGCATCCTCATTCCGTCCAATCAGTTTTATCCGCACCATGATGCTTTCAACCTGGTGTTGGGATCTTCTCTACGACTGACTGTTGCGAGCTTTATTTCTTTTTTGTTAGGGTCCTTCGTGAATGCTTATATCATGAGCAAAATGAAAATCTTACAAAAAGGAAAGGGCTTCTCAGTGCGTGCCATTGTTTCCACCTTTGCCGGAGAGGGCATCGATTCCATGTTCTTTTTCTTCATCGCTTTTGTGGGGATGATGCCGTTGAAGAATATTTTCGAACTGACCGTGCACATCGCCTTGCTTAAAACTGCGTATGAAATTCTGATTTTACCCCTGACGGTTTATTTGGTCAAGAAAATAAAAGAAAAAGAAGGCGTGGATGTTTTTGATGAAGGTGTAAGTTATAATCCGTTTAAAATTAAAGAGATATAGATTTGAAAAAGGATGCAGGTGATTTGTGTAAAAGGTACTCAAAAGATGATTTTGTGCTTTTACAACTCTGATTATCAATAGTATTCAATTTGTACGAAACCCGTCGTAAGGAAAATGTTTTTGAAATGCTTTAGTTTCAGTTTTCATATGCAGTTTATTGATCATTTAAAAGTAAATTTCTTTTGTGAGATATAGCTTACCAACACAGCCACAAGGGTAATCAGCATCTTGGAGGGAGTCGGAAACCATCCGAAAATTTCTACGAATAGCTTCAATCCGAAATAATTAATCATCAGATTCAGCAAGACTACTAAGGCATAACGTACAATTTGTTCTTTTCCTGCTAAGCGAGAGGCACTGAAAGTAACGTATTTTTGAAGAAAAAAACCTGATGAAAAACTGATGGGAAAAGTGAAAAGTAAAGCCGCAACATACGAACTCAGGGTTACAAAACCCAAGTGCAGCATTTGTTTTTGGAATACAAAATGAAAGAAGCAGAAGAATAACACCCAGTCAAACAGTAGATTAGCAGCTCCGGTAACACCGTATCTGAAAAACTCGACAGGCATGTATTTTTGAAAAGGAGGATAGAAGAAATCAACAATTTTACGAATTGCACCTCCCGTTTTTTGTAAAAACTGACGCATGCTGATGGTGTTTGTTCAAATTTATTTACTTTTGTACGAAGAAAACCGGAAACGGCAAAGATAGTATATTATCTGCGTTTTTTCTAAGATTTGATACCGGAAACTTTCGGTGACTTTTTACCTGAAATAAATTCATCCTCTCAACTTATTGTCAATATGCGTTATGTAAAAGCAAAAAAACATTTGGGACAGCATTTCTTGAAAGACTTGCAAATTGCAGAACGCATATCTGATAGTCTGCAAGTTACATCACCAACGTCCGTATTGGAAGTCGGTCCCGGGACAGGCGTATTGACGCAATTCCTGCTGCAGAATCCTTTGGTCGAACTGACTGCGATTGAAGTTGACAGAGAATCTGTTGCTTTTTTAGAGGAACATTATCCGCAACTCAAGCTGATTGAAGCAGATTTTTTGAAAGCGGATGTGAGCAAATTGTTCGCTTACGATGCATTTTATCTGATCGGGAACTTTCCTTATAATATTTCATCGCAGATATTCTTCAAAGTATTGGAGCATCGTGATCAAATACCTTTAGTCGTTGGCATGGTCCAGAAAGAAGTAGCTGAGCGCATGGCAGCTAAGTCCGGTAATAAAACATACGGAATCTTGTCTGTGCTTCTGCAAGCATTTTATCAGATCGAATATCTTTTTACTGTTTCAGAGCATGTGTTTGATCCGCCGCCTAAAGTTAAATCAGCAGTCATTCGTTTGACCCGCAATGAAGTCAGTCGATTGGATTGTGACGAGAAGCTCTTCAAAATAGTTGTCAAAACAGCTTTTAATCAGCGACGAAAAATGTTGCGCAACTCCCTTAAGCCCCTTGTTAGTCAAGAATCTTCCATGTATGAAGATCCCTTATTCAACAAAAGGCCTGAACAGTTGGATGTAGCTGCCTTTGTTGATTTAACCAATAGAATTGAGCAAGCCCTGAATGCTTAAACTACGACTGAAAATGCTGTATGCCCTTTCAATGATGTGTCAACAACTGTTTGCAAATTGAAACATGTGAAATATTCTTTGTAATATTGCATTTATTAATTGAATCCATAACACGATGGCACAAGAAATTGAACGCAAATTTTTGGTTGTTTCCAATCAATTTAAGCAAGAAGCCGGCTCGAAAACCCACATCATTCAAGGCTATTTGGCAATGAAACCTGAAGCTACGGTGCGGGTGCGTATTGCCGACAAGCAAGCTTTTCTGACCATCAAAGGCATCAGCATCAATAATAATACAACCCGATATGAATGGGAAAAAGAAATTGACATTGAAGAAGCCCGGGAGCTGTTGATTTTATGCGGAAATCAAATTATTGAAAAATACCGGTATGAAGTACAAAAAGGTGATTTTACCTTTGAAGTTGATGAGTTTTTGGGTGATAATAAAGGATTAATTGTGGCTGAAATTGAATTGGAAAGCGAAAATGATAAATTTGAAAAACCTGTATGGTTGGGTGATGAGGTTACACAGGATGTTTCTTATTTCAATACCATGCTGTTGCAAAAACCATTTGCAGCCCGATAAATATCAACTTGTAAACGAAACTTGTCAGCAGTTTAAAAACACTAAAAAACATCTTGAATGGCTTGTGTCTGTGTATAGAAAATAAAGATGATGATTCACCTTTACTCATTTTTCATTAACTTTGCGACATTAATTCGGATGAATAACAGGTAGTATGTTACGGCAGACTTTAGAACAAAAATTACAACAAAAGCTTTCTCCTGCACAAATTCAGGTGATTAAAATGCTTGAAATTCCAACCTTGGAGATGGAGGAGCGTATCCGTCAGGAGTTGGAAGACAATCCTGCTTTGGAGGAGGGAAAAGAGGAGGCAGACAAAGAAGATAATTTTGAAGAGGATGATTTGAATGATGATGGGGGTAACAATGATGACATGGATTTGGAGGAATACATGGATGATGACGACATTCCGGATTATAAATTAAGGACGAGCAATGTATCCAAAGATGATAAAAGAGAGGATATACCTTTTTCCATCGGCACCACTTTTCATGATAATTTAAAAGAACAATTGGGCTTGCAGAAACTGACTGAACATCAGCGCCAGCTTGGTGAGTACGTAATCGGCAATATTGATGAGGGAGGCTATTTGAGTCGTCCTGTCGAATCGATGGTTGATGATATCGTTTTTTATGCCGGTATAGTCACGACCGAAAAAGAAGTTGCGAATATCGTATCCGTGATACAAAAATTTGATCCTCCGGGTGTGGGGGCTTTCAATTTGCAGGAATGTCTTAAACTTCAATTAGAAAGAAAGGGTAGTAATCCCTCAGTTGATATTGCACTTGAGATTATCAATGATTATTTTGAAGAATTTTCTAAAAAACATTACGAGAAAATCCAAAAGGCTTTGGAGATTGAGGAAGATGAGTTGCGGGATGCCGTTGCAGAAATCATCCGCTTGAATCCTAAGCCCGGAAACGCTTGGGGTGGTGATTTGTTAGAAAAATCAATGTCGGTTGTTGTGCCCGATTTTATCTTGGAGCGTGAGGACGATAAGTTTACGGTGCAGCTGAATAACAGCAATATCCCCGAACTGAGGGTCAGTCGCACCTACAACGAATTGTTTCGCACTTATCAAGATCACAAATCTGCACGCGACAAGCAATTGAAGGATGCAGTGATGTTTGCCAAACAGAAAATAGATTCAGCACGCTGGTTTATTGATGCCATTAAACAAAGGCAGGAAACGCTGCTGACCACCATGCAAGCTATCGTCAATTATCAGTATGATTTTTTCATGGAAGGCGATGATGTGTATCTGAAACCCATGATTTTGAAAGATATTGCCGATATCACCGGATATGATATTTCTACCATTTCAAGGGTCAGCAACAGTAAATATGTGCAGACTGAGTTTGGCGTTTATCCCATCAAATACTTTTTTTCCGAATCCATGACGACCGATTCCGGAGAAGAAGTATCCACCCGAGAAATTAAAAAAATCTTACAAGAATGTGTGGAGCATGAAGACAAATCAAAACCCCTCAATGATGAGGAATTGGCAGCCTTGTTGAAAACCAAAGGTTATAATATTGCCCGTAGAACCGTTGCCAAGTACCGCGAACAGTTGAATATTCCGGTTTCACGCTTGCGTAAAGAGCTGTAATACTTCATTTGATAAACTCTGTCGCACTCAATAATCCAACAGCAATCAATGAAACGTTTTCACCATATTATCTCTTTTATTTTTCAGCCTTTATGGATGCCTACTATAGGTATTTCTATATTTCTGCTGTCTATTGGAAAGCCTGTCATGACGAATGCTTCAAGCTGGTTTGCCATTGGCAGTACTTTCGTGTTTACAGCATTGCTGCCCGCAATTCCTATTCTGATGTTTATGCGGCGAGGCGATATCAAAGACCTGTATATATCTAAGAAAGAACAGCGTACTTTTCCTTATATGTTTGCTTTGTTGGCTTATTCTTTTTGGACGGTATTTTTGCTGCGGGTATTGCAGATGCCGCTTTTCATTGTTGCCATGGCAATTGGCGCCACAATGTCCATCATCATCATTACCATAATCAATTTCAGATGGAAAATCAGTGCGCATCTTTCCGGTGTGGGCGGTTTGGCAGGAGGCGTTTTTGGCTACTGTTATGTGATGGGAACAAACCCTGTTTGGCTGTTGATATTGATGTTTGTGTCCGTGGCATTAACAGCACTTTCGCGCTTGGAACTGAAAGCACATACACCCTCACAAACCTTAGCCGGATTTGTATTGGGATTTTTGATGGTTTTTGTTCCGGGCATCGTAGTAGGCATTAAATTTTAATGAACAATTAGAAATTCATAATTCATAATTCATAATTCATAATTTACAATTATATTATAAATGATTACACAAGACCAACTTAAAGATCTGTTGGAGCGCCGCGATGCGCTGAGGAGGTTTCTTTGACATCGATGTCAAGACAGTACAAATAAAAGAAGAAGAGTTAGTTACGCAGTCCCCCGATTTTTGGGATGATGCCAAAGCAGCCGAGGTGCAAATGCGTAAAATCAAAGAACTTCGCAATTGGGTGGAGGGTTATGCTGAGGTAGAAAAGGCAGTGGAAGAACTTCAGTTGGCTTTTGATTTCTTTAAAGAGGAGGTCATGACCGAGGAGGAATTGGATGAGGCTTACGGGTCTGCCCTAAAAGTAGTCGAAGCGTTGGAAATGAAAAATATGCTTTCCAAAGAAGAAGACAACATGGGCGCAATTCTGAAAATCGTTGCCGGTGCCGGAGGTACAGAAGCGCAAGATTGGGCTGAAATGCTTTTCCGCATGTACCAACGTTGGGTGGAGCGACAAGGATATAAATTAGAGGTAACCAACTATTTAGATGGTGATGAAGCCGGCATCAAATCGGTGACTGCTCAAATTCAAGGCGATATGGCATATGGCTATCTGAAGTCTGAGAATGGCGTACATCGTTTGGTACGCGTCTCTCCCTTCAATGCACAAGGCAAGCGCATGACTTCATTTACCTCTGTTTTTGTAACTCCTTTGGTAGATGATTCCATTGAGATAGAAATCAGTCCAGCGAATCTTTCCTGGGATACTTTCCGGTCGAGTGGTGCGGGTGGACAAAACGTCAACAAGGTAGAAACCGGCGTACGTTTACATTATAAATTCAAAAATCCTGTGACCGGTCAGCCCGACGAAATCATCATAGAAAACACCGAAGGTCGTTCGCAGTCAGGCAATAAAGACAATGCCATGCGCATGCTTAAATCGCAACTTTACGAATTGGAATTGGAGAAACGCCGTGCCGAGACTGCCAAAATCGAAGCCGGCAAACGTAAAATAGAATGGGGATCCCAAATTCGCAGTTATGTGTTTGATGACAGACGCGTGAAGGACCATCGCACCAACTACCAGACATCCAATGTGAATGCCGTGATGGATGGTGATTTGGACGCTTTTATCAAAGCATATTTGATGGAGTTTGGAGGAGAATAACAGATTTTACAATGACAAATCCATATTATTCATAGAAAAACATAGATGCAAACAGATAATCCCATCAACCGTACAGACAAGAAAAAAGCTTTTTACAAACGAAGCTTTTTTCTGTTAGTTGTTGGCTGCATAATTGGTCTTGCCATAGCTGCCTCTTTGTATCAGACTGCCGTGTATTTTTCTACCGATGAATCGTGCATGATCTGTCACGTACATCCACATGCAGAAGAAAGCTGGAAGCAATCGGTACATATGAACAACAGAAGTGGAACTAAAGTACATTGTGTGGATTGTCATCTCCCACCTAAAGAAAACACTTGGGATCATTATACTGCCAAAGCTAAATTGGGCTTGACAGATGTTTGGGGCTATCTGACTAAGGATAGTGCCGATTTTAATTGGGAAGAGAAATCGCAATTAGAAAATGCGGTGAAATATATCCCTAACGAATCATGCAAAAGCTGTCATTATAATCTTTTTCCCGAAGGGGTTTTGGACGAAGCCATCATAGCTCACTTGCATTACGAAGACAACGAAAAGGCTTTAAACTTGCAATGTATCAGCTGCCACCTTGATGTAGGGCATTACGACCCCAATTACAGTCATGGACAGATGGTTGGCATCCCTCAGCAACAAATTCAAACAGACAGTGCCTCTTTTTTCGAAGCAGCAACAAAAGTAGATGCTTTTACAGATTTTGTTGAACAATTACCGGGTACACCTTACTCTTTTAAAATGATAGCCATTCCGGAGGGAACATTTTTGATGGGAAGCCCCGATAGCGAGTCTTTCCGTAATGAATCGGAAGGTCCGGTACGAGAGGTGACCATCAGCAAGTTTTTTATGGCTGAAGTTGAAACAAGTTGGGAGTTGTATTGGGCGTTTTATGCTGCTACGATGAGTGAAGGACGAACTCCGCCGGAACAGGTCTATCTCAATAATAACAGTCACCCTGAGGTTGATGGTATCTCAGGACCTACAGCTCCTTTCGGTTTCCCCGATCAGGGTTGGGGTTTAGGACAACGACCGGCAATCACGATGACCCATTATGCGGCTGAGACTTTCTGTCAATGGCTGTCTTTGAAAACCGGCAAGAAATATCGCCTGCCTACTGAAGCAGAGTGGGAATATGCTGCCCGCGGAGGGACCGATACACCTTATTTTTTTGAGGGTAAACCTAAACAGTATTCCGATCAAGGTTTTCTGAGGAAAATATTTTCTGCTGATACTGATATCATTACTTCCTATGTTATATACAACAAGAACAGCCATGCCCGCACACAAGAGCCTTCCATGGTCAAAGCCAATCCTTTCGGATTGAAAAACATGTTGGGTAATGTTTCAGAATATTGCATGGATAAATTTGATGCATCAGCCTATCAAAAAACAGCTTATCAAGTTAAAGACCCCATTCATACCACTGGTGAAGAATGGGTTATCAGAGGTGGAAATTATTATTCTGATGCTAAAGATGTACGTTCTGCCGCTCGCAATCATACCAAACATGATGAGTGGCTGAGGACAGACCCACAACAACCCAAAAGTATCTGGTGGTATTCAGATTTTAAAGCCATTGGTTTCAGGGTGGTGTGTGAAGTAGATTCAGTTTTATAAAGCAATAAATTTTAAAAACAGATAGTATAATGAAAAGTAAAGAATCTAATCAAAAAAACGCTTTTAGTCGCAGATCGTTTTTAAAGGGATCGGTGGTGTTGGGAGCAGCAGGAACATTGGGTATCACCGGAGGAACAGGAATACTCTCATCTTGTAGCGACAAAAGTAAAGGGGTAAAATATGTTCCCTTGAAAAAAGAGGGTACGTTTTATATACCCGATTTGCCGGATAAAGCAGGTGGTGGCAGGACATTAAAAGCCGGTGTAGTTGGTTGTGGCGGCAGGGGATCAGGTGCTGCACACGACTGGCTAAATGCTGCCGATGACGTAACCATTGTAGCTCTCGGGGATGTATTTCAAGAGAAAGTGGACGGCTTGGCAGCAAATTTAAAAAATGATTTCGGGATAGATATCCCTACTGAAAATAGATTTGTCGGATTCGATGCTTATCAAAAGGTGATTGACAGCGGAATTGATGTACTGATTGATTGTTGTCCACCAGCTTTTCGCCCCGACCATTTCAAATATGCCGTAGAAAAGGGTAAACATGCCTTTTTGGAGAAACCGATTTGCATTGATCCGGCAGGCTATCGCACTGTTGTCGCAGCAGCACGCCAAGCTCAGGCGAAAAATTTAAAAGTGGTAACCGGAACACAAAGGCATCACGAAAGAAGTTATGTGGAATCCCATAAAAAAATCATGCAAGGCTATATAGGAGATATAGTGGGCGGAACTGTTTATTGGAACCAATCTATGCTGTGGTATCGCGAACGCCAAAAAGATTGGACAGATATGGAATGGATGATCAAGGATTGGGTGAACTGGAAATGGCTGTCGGGCGACCATATCGTGGAGCAACATTTACACAATATAGATGTGTTTACTTGGTTTTCGGGACTGAAACCGGTTAAAGCTGTTGGCTTTGGATCGCGCCAAAGAAGAATTACCGGTGATCAGTTTGATAATTTCAGCATTGATTTTACTATGGAAAATGGTGTGCATTTACACAGTATGTGCCGTCAAATCAATGGATGCGAAAACAATGTAAGTGAATTTATACAAGGTACAAAGGGATCTTGGTCTTCAGATAATGGCAGACATATCATCAAAGATCTCTCAGGAAATATCATTTGGGAATATGACCATGACGCACAAAATGCAACCTACAAACAAAATAATCCTTATACATTAGAACACGTAAACTTGGTGAATTCCATCAGGAAAGATATGCCTCTCGAACAAGCTTCTGAAACAGCCGTTTCTAATATGGCTGCTATTATGGGACGTGAATCGGCTTATACGGGAAAAGCAGTGACTTGGGATGAAATGGTTGCTTCTCCTTTGGATTATATCCTTAAAGATTTGACCATGGGAAATGTAGATATGAAAAAATTTGTAGTACCGGTTCCGGGACAATAAACTGGGACAATAGATATTATAAACCCTAAATGAATATAGACATGACAATTGACAGAAGAAATTTTTTAAAAGCATCCGTGTCGGGTGCGGCTTTGGCTGCCGTTGCAAGTACACCCGTATTAGGAGCTTGCACTGCTTCTAAAGGGAAAATTTCCGGAGCAAATAACACCAAGCTTAAACTTGCATTTCAGGAAGGGATTGCTCCGGGTGAAAATCTACATCAGAAGTTCGATTTTATGGAAGAATTAGGTGTGGTAGGTTTTGAACCGGGTGGTGGCGGACTGAAAGGCAGGGTCCAAGAAATTCAAGATGCAATGAAAGGAAGGAATATCCAAGTCACAGCCATTTGCGCAGGGTTCAAGGGTTTTATTCTTTCTACGGAAGAAAGCATTCGACAACAATGTATAGACTCGATGAAGGAAATCATTGAGGCAGCCGGAGCATTGCAATCTGTAGGAGTGATCATCGTTCCCGCTTTTAATGGTCAGCGACCCGCTTTACCTCATACCCGCGAGACAAGGGATTTTCTTTGCGAACAGTTTACCATCTTAGGTGATTTTGCCAAACAACACAACACCACTGTGATTTTAGAACCCCTGATGCGTGGTGAAGCTTTTTATCTGCGCCAAGTAGCCGATGCGGCTTCCATCTGTCGAGACATCAATAATGATGGCGTGCGTTGTATGGGCGATTTTTGGCACATGACGCATGAAGAGACTTCGGATATGGGTGCCATCATTTCCGGTGGAGCATACATCCAGCACATGCATATTGCCAGTCGCAAACGCAGGGTGATGCCGGGAGAGGATGGCGAGGCTGATAATTATATTGACGGCTTCAAAGCCTTGAAAATGATAAACTATGATAAGTTTGTCAGCTACGAGTGCGGATTGAAAGGCGAAGATCGCGATGCCATCGTTCGTGCTTCAGTGAATCTTTTACGCGAACAATGGGAAAAAGCCTGACAATAGCCTCAAATAAGACAGCCATTATATTGATGGCTGTCTTTGCACTGCTGCTGGGTATAGCTACTTTCGTTGAGCAATTCTATGGCACACAGGCAGCAAAGGTGTTTTTCTATTATTCTCCTTTGATGTTTTTGTTGCAGTTTTTATTGGTAGTCAGTTTTTTAGCTATTACATTCCGATACCGACTTTTCAGAAAGAAAAAAACTGCTTTTCTCTTGATTCATTTCGCTTTTATCATCATTTTAATTGGCGCTTTTACCACCCACTTTTTTAGTGAAGAGGGCAGCATCCACTTGCGTGAAAACGAACAGACCAACAGCATGCTCGTGCAGACAAACTTAGGGAGACATACCCATGTTTTGCCTTTCAACATCAAACTCGAAAAATTTATACTGACTCGTTATCCCGGCTCCACAAGTCCGGCCGGCTTCGAAAGCATAGTCGAAATAACAGATCAGCAAGGAAATACCTACATCAAAAATATATCTATGAATAAACCCTTAGATATTCAAGGCTACAGGATATTCCAGGCTTCCTATGATACCGATGAAAAAGGAAGCATCCTCTCTGTCAATAAAGATGTAGCGGGCAGAACAATCACTTACATCGGTTATTTTTTCCTTTTGATGGGGCTTTTATTAAGCTTTGTCGTTCCTGATGGGCGTTTTCAATATCTGCTTGCACAACTAAAAAACTTGAAGTCGGCGAAGCTGTTGTTTGTACTATTGCTGCTGTCAGCAAGTCCCTGGCTTCCGGTGAAAAGTCAACCCGCAAAAATGCTATACGAAAGTCACAGTCATCGGGTATCCGCTGAACATGCATCTAAATTTGGAGCATTAGCCGTGCAAACTGCCGATGGCAGAATCAAGCCCATGAATACTTTTTCTTCCGACATACTCAGAAAAATACACCACAAGCAGCACATAGGCAAACTGAATGCAGATCAATTTCTGTTGAGCTTGCTTGTTTTTCCGGATATGTGGAAGCAGTCCCCTTTTATCTATTACAACAACAAAGAGATTGCTCAACAATATCAACTCACGGAATATTATTGTTCTTTTGCTGAATTGTTTGATGCTGATGGATCTTACAAATTACAAAAACAGGTAGAGCAATCGCATGCGAAAGCTCCCGCAGAAAGAAACCGATATGATAAAGCCATCATCCAATTAGATGAACGTGCCAATATTTTTTATCAAATCATGCATCATCAGTTATTGCGTATTTTTCCATTGAAAGATGCCGATGACGGCAAGTGGTATGCAATGGGGGATGACTTGTCTGCTTTTTCTGCAACAGATGCTGACTACATCATCAATTTGATGTCGCAGTATATTGGTAGTGTGCAAACGAGCATTCAAACGAATAACACATCGAATGCCGATAGACTGTTGGATGTTGTGAAAAACTACCAGCAGGCAAATAGTGCAACTTCCGCATTGAATGACAAAAAGATTCGGGCTGAAGTGCTTTTCAATCAATTGAATATCTTTCAGCATTCTAAAAAATCCTACCTGATTATTGGCGGACTGCTGCTGATAGTTTTATTGATAGCTTTCTTCACTACTTTGAAATATGAACAGTTGATTGTTGGTGTGCTTGTCAGCGTGATTGCTTTAACCGCAGTTTTTCATTTGTTTGGAATAATACTCAGGGGCTATATCGGAGCTTATGCGCCCTGGAGTAATGCTTATGAAACCATGATTTATGTTGCTTGGATCAGTGTGTTGGGCGGATTTATCTTTATCAAACAAAGTAAAATTACTTTTGCTTTAGCGACATTATTTGGCGGATTGATACTTTTTGTGGCCGGACTGAACCGGATGGATCCGCAAATAGGTATGTTGGTTCCTGTTTTAAAATCACCTTGGTTGATGATACATGTGGCTGTGATTGTAGCAGCATACAGTTTCTTCGGCATTGCCTGTCTGTTAGGAATCACCAATTTAGTGCTGATGGCTGTGAAGCGTCATGACTTGTCGCAGCGCATCAAGGAGCTGACCATCATCAATGAAATGTCCTTGTTGATTGGCTTGGCGTTGATGACTGCCGGTACTTTTCTGGGTGCCGTTTGGGCAAATGAATCTTGGGGTCGTTATTGGGGATGGGATGCCAAAGAAACTTGGGCACTGATTACCATCTTGGTTTACAGCATCGTTGTTCACCTGCGTCTAATCAAACGATGGGATAATCCTCGCTTACTGAATTGGATGTCGATCGTAGCTTTTTTAAGTGTGTTGATGACCTATTTCGGAGTCAATTACTTTTTATCAGGCTTGCATGCCTATGCATAAGCATTTATTTTTTAGGAATATCTGCCAAAGTAGCCAATAAGAAATCCCAAAATTTTTCCACTGAAGGGATATTCACTTTTTCATCCGGAGAGTGCGGATAGCGTATGGTCGGAC
>CAZOUH010000016.1:11445-13483 GCA_964582935.1 uncultured Paludibacter sp. | reverse complement strand
TCAAACCCGAATCAGCTTATTATGAATCCTTGCATGAAACACCACTGATTGCCAACACCATTGCCCGCAAGAAACTGTACGAAATGAATCGTACCATTTCTGATACTGCTGAATACGGCTGCTATTTGTTCGATCATGCTTGCAGACCACTATTAACGGATTTTATGAAGGAAATCGATACGGATGTAATTGGAAAAAATTACAATGGAAGTAAAACTAATCAAGTGGATAATTTTGAATTGGTTGAAGTAAACGCTGCAATCCGCAATCATTCCATCGAAAGCTGTGGTGCTGAATTAAGAACTGCTATGACCAATATGAAGAAGATTATTGCATAAGTAATTTCAGCTATACTGCAAAATCAATTTGGGAAATGATTAAGAGGAAGATCAGCATGTGATATCGTTGCAATATGATTAATAGCAAAGGATCTTTCCCCAATGGGTGTAGCGAATAATAAATAGCTAAAAACAGTAAGTAAAGCAGGCGAAATCTTATATTTTTGATACTTTTTAATCAAAAAAATAGTACGTCATAAATTATTTTATTCAAATTGCTTGTCTTTTGAAAAAAACACCTATCTTTGTCAGCTCAAATCATTCAGAAAATAATGAATAGCACTTTTATACATACTCTACTACTCAACATTATTATTCTTTTGCATCAAAAGTAAGAGTGAGTTTGGTATGTATTTACTATAAAAAATGGAAAAGCCTTTCTCACTCAAATGAGAAAGGCTTTTTTTAAAACAGAAAATTATGGAGAAACTTTTTATTTTTGACACTACTTTACGCGATGGCGAACAAGTTCCGGGTTGTCAGCTGAACACAGTTGAAAAGATTCAAGTGGCTAAAGCCTTGGAACAATTAGGCGTGGACGTGATCGAAGCGGGATTCCCTGTTTCCAGTCCGGGTGATTTTAATTCTGTAGTAGAAATCTCTAAAGCTGTAACTTGGCCTACCATCTGCGCCCTCACACGCAGTGTGGAAAAGGATATTGAGGTAGCTGCGGAAGCCTTGCAATACGCTAAAAAGAAAAGGATACATACGGGTATCGGCACTTCCGATTATCATATCAAATATAAATTCAACGCTACCCAAGAGGAAATTTTGGAACGGGCAGTTGCTGCCGTAAAATATGCTAAAAGATTCGTGGAAGATGTGGAGTTTTATTGTGAAGATGCGGGTCGTACTGACAATGTCTATTTAGCACGTGTAGTGGAAGCGGTGATTAAAGCGGGTGCAACTGTTGTCAATATCCCTGATACCACCGGTTATTGCTTGCCTAAGGTCTATGGTGAAAAAATTAAGTTTTTAATGGAAAATGTCAGCAATGTACACAAGGCGATTTTGTCCACGCATTGCCACAATGACTTGGGCATGGCGACTGCCAACACCATTGAAGGCGTATTGAATGGTGCACGACAGGTAGAAGTAACCATTAATGGTATTGGCGAACGCGCCGGCAATACTTCTTTGGAAGAAGTTGCCATGATTTTGAAATGTCACAAGGATTTAAATATAGATACCAATATCAATACACAAAAGATTTATGAGACCAGTCGCTTGGTATCTAATCTGATGAATATGCCGGTGCAACCCAATAAAGCAGTGGTTGGTCGCAATGCATTCGCCCACTCTTCCGGCATCCACCAGGATGGTGTATTGAAAAATCGCGAGAACTATGAAATCATGGATCCTGCTGATGTTGGTTTGGATAAAAACTCCATCATCTTGACTGCCCGTAGTGGTCGTGCCGCATTGAAACACAGACTGAGCGTATTGGGTGTTGAATTGGATGGTGAAAAATTAGATAAGGTTTATGAAGAATTTTTGCTGTTGGCTGATAAGAAAAAAGACATCAATGATGATGATGTACTGATGCTTGCCGGCAAAGAAAGAACTTCTAAAGAGCGTATCAAACTTGATTATCTGCAAGTTACTTCCGGCGTTGGTGTCAAACCGGTTGCCAGCATGGGATTAATCATTGCGGGCGAAAAATTTGAAGCAGCAGCTTCGGGTAATGGTCCGGTGGATGC
>CAZOUH010000016.1:7729-11345 GCA_964582935.1 uncultured Paludibacter sp. | reverse complement strand
AAATATATAAACACAATGATGGAACAATCAAAAAATAAGGGAAAAACCCTGTTTGATAAAATATGGGATGCGCATGTGGTTTCGAGCATAGAAAATGGTCCCACACAATTGTATATAGACAGACATTTTTGTCATGAGGTAACCAGTCCACAAGCTTTCAATGGCTTAAGGGCGCGTGGATTGAAGGTTTTTCGTCCGGAATTAACCACCATGACGGCTGACCACAACACGCCCACCATCGACCAGGACAAACCGGTAAAAGACCCAATCTCCCGTCATCAATTGGATACTTTTGCAAAGAATGCCGAAGAATTTGAAATGCCGATTTATTATCCTTTGGGACATAACAAAAACGGTATTGTACACGTAATCGGTCCTGAAAACGGATTTACGCAGCCGGGCATGACCATCGTTTGTGGCGACAGTCATACCTCCACCCACGGTGCATTTGGAACCATTGCTTTTGGTATTGGTACTTCCGAAGTGGAAATGGTGCTGGCAACGCAATGTATTTTGCAGACCAAACCCAAAACCATGCGCATCAATTATCATGGTAAGTTGGGCAAAGGTGTTTCCTCCAAAGACATTGCACTTTATACCATTGCCAAACTGACGACCGGTGGTGCAACAGGTTACTTTGTGGAATATGCCGGTGAAGCAATTCGCAATCTTACGATGGAAGAGCGCATGACGGTTTGTAATTTATCCATTGAAATGGGTGCACGTGGTGGTTTAATCGCTCCCGACCAAACGACTTTTGATTATGTGAAAGGACGTCCTTTTGCTCCCAAAGGTGACGCATGGGATAAAAAATTAGCCTATTGGAAAACTTTGCAATCGGATGAAGATGCAGTTTTCGATAAAGAATTAAATTTCGATGCTTCTGAAATACAGCCTATGATTACCTATGGCACCAATCCGGGCATGGGCATGGGCATTCAAGATGCTATTCCTACTTTAAATGATATTGATGAAGCCGGTCGCATTTCTTTTCTGAAATCATTGGATTATATGGGCTTCCAACCTGGTGAAAAATTAGTTGGAAAACCCATTGATTATGTATTTATTGGCAGTTGCACCAATGGCAGAATCGAGGATTTCCGCATCTTCGCCAATTATATCAAAGGTAAAAAGAAAGCTGAGCATGTAGTAGCTTGGTTGGTTCCAGGAAGCTGGGAAGTTGAAAAACAAATTAGGGAAGAGGGTTTGTTGGACATCATTTTAGATGCAGGCTTCAAAATGCGTCAACCCGGCTGTTCAGCTTGTTTGGCGATGAATGATGATAAGGTGCCGGCAGGTAAATATGCGGTATCAACTTCCAATAGAAACTTTGAAGGACGCCAAGGTCCCGGTGCGCGCACCATTTTAGCAAGTCCTTTAGTAGCCGCTGCAGCAGCCGTCACTGGCAGAATCACAGATCCGAGAGAAGTAAAATAATGCTTATATTTTAAAAAGAAATTATGGAAAAGTTTAAAACACTGACTTCAACGGTAGTACCTCTACCCATTGAAAATGTAGATACTGATCAAATTATACCCGCCCGTTTCCTGAAAGCCACAGACAAAGAAGGCTTTGGAGATAATTTGTTTGCCGATTGGCGCTATCAGAAAGACGGCACTCCCAAATCAAATTTTGTATTGAATAACCCGACCTATACCGGTAGCATATTGGTGGCTGGCAAAAATTTCGGCTCCGGATCGAGTCGTGAGCATGCCGCATGGGCAATTGGTGGCTACGGATTTAAAGTGGTTGTCTCCAGTTTTTTCGCCGATATCTTTAAAAATAATGCGCTCAACAATGGCATCTTGCCGGTTGTTGTAAGTCCGGAATTTTTAAATGATATTTTTAAAGCTGTGGAAAATGACCCGAAAGCAACATTGACAGTCAATCTGCAAGAACAATTCATTACCAATAACGCCAACGGCGCTCAGGAAACTTTCGAAATTAATGCATACAAAAAAGAGTGTTTGTTAAATGGTTTGGATGATATTGATTATTTATTGAGCAAAAAAGATTTAATTGAACAATTTGAAAAATCAAGGGTGTAAACTGTATAAAAGCTATCGTATTATAGGCATATGGATAGCTTTTACATTTTATTCAAAAACTGATTTTTTATAAAACATAGGGTTATGATTGAAATCATGGATACCACCCTGCGTGATGGGGAACAGACCTCAGGAGTATCATTTGTAACAGCCGAAAAACTAAGCATAGCCAAGCTGCTGTTGGAAGAATTGCGTGTGGACAGGATTGAAATAGCTTCCGCACGTGTTTCTGCAGGTGAATATACTTCTGTGAAAAGAATTGCCCAATGGGCTGCAGACAACGGACATATCGACAAGGTGGAAGTTTTGGGTTTTGTAGATGGCAAGACTTCTTTGGAATGGGCACAAAATGCCGGTTGCAAAGTAGTGAATTTATTGTGTAAAGGCTCTGATAATCACTGTAAACATCAGCTAAGAAAAACTCCCGACCAGCATTTAGCTGATATCAAACAGGTCTTGGCAAATGCACGAGAAATGGGCATCACCATCAATATTTATTTTGAAGACTGGTCGAACGGCATGCGCAATTCGGAAGATTATGTTTTTTATATGATTGATAATCTGAAGGACGAATCTATTGCACGTTTCATGTTGCCAGATACCTTAGGCATTTTAAATCCTGCTGAAACTTTCAAGTTTTGTATGAAGATGGTGGGTCGTTATCCTGATTTACATTTCGATTTTCATGCGCACAATGATTATGATTTGGCAGTTGCCAATGTGTATGAAGCTGTAAAGGCAGGTATAAAAGGCGTGCACGTAACCATCAATGGTTTGGGTGAAAGAGCGGGCAATGCTCCCCTATCCAGCACCATAGCGGTATTGCACGACCAGTTGAAAGAGCAAACCAACATAGACGAAAGCAAAATCAACCATGTCAGCAAGTTGGTGGAATCTTATTCAGGCATACGCATTCCTGCCAACAAACCCGTGATTGGCGATAATGTCTTTACGCAAGTAGCAGGCATTCACGCCGATGGTGATAACAAACGCAATCTATACTACAATGATTTATTGCCTGAACGTTTTGGGCGAGAAAGGGTGTATGCTTTAGGTAAAACGTCCGGCAAAGCCAATATCATTCAGAACTTAAGGCAGTTGGGCATCGAATTGGACGACAAAATGATGGCATTGGTTACGCAGCGTGTGATTGAATTGGGCGACAAAAAAGAAATGGTTACCATTGATGAACTGCCTTATATCGTGTCCGATATCATCAAAAATTCGACAAGTGATACCAGTCCGGTAAAAGTATTAGATTATAGTTTGTCCATCAGCAAAGGCTTACGCCCGATGGCAATCGTGAAAATGGAAATCAATGGAGAGGTCTATCAGCAATCCGCCGCAGGCGATGGACAATACCATGCCATCTCAAAAGCCATGTATAAAATCTACAAGAAATTAGATATGCCCACGCCTGAATTGTTGGATTATGAAGTCGTCATTCCTCCCGGTGGAAAAACAAATGCCATGGTGCAAACCATCATCACTTGGAGATTCAATGACAAAACATTCAGAACCAGGGGACTCTCCACCGACCAGACCGTGGCAGCCATCAAAGCAACGGA
>CAZOUH010000016.1:0-7629 GCA_964582935.1 uncultured Paludibacter sp. | reverse complement strand
GGTGACGGCATAGGTCCGGAAATTACCAAGCAAGCCTTGGAAGTAACCAAAGCCATTTGTAAAAAATTCGGACATGATTTGCAATATGAAGAAGGCATCACAGGTGCCGCTGCCATTGATGCAGTTGGTGATCCGTACCCCAAAGAGACGCACGAATTGTGCATGCGCTCGGATGCCGTACTTTTCGGCGCCATCGGCGATCCCAAGTACGATAACAACCCTTCGGCTAAAGTGCGCCCCGAACAAGGTTTATTGCGCATGAGAAAAGCTTTGGGCTTGTATGCCAACATCCGTCCGGTGACTACTTTTCCATCTTTGTTGCACAAATCACCCTTACGTGCAGATTTGGTAGAAGGCGCAGATTTTATGTGCATTCGTGAACTCACCGGAGGCATGTATTTCGGTCGCCCGCAAGGTCGCTCCGAAGATGGTAATACTGCTTATGACACTTGCATTTACACCCGTGAGGAAGTGGAGAGAATCATGCATTTAGCCTATAAATTTGCCGGACAGCGCAATAAAAAACTCACCATGGTGGACAAAGCCAATGTATTGGCATCAAGCAGACTGTGGCGCGAAATCACGCAAGAGATTGCACCGCAATATCCGGATATCGAAACCGAATATATGTTTGTGGACAATGCTGCCATGCGTATCATTCAATGGCCTAAGAGTTTTGATGTATTGGTAACTGAAAATCTATTTGGAGATATATTGACAGATGAAGCTTCTGTAATTACCGGTTCTTTGGGTATGTTGCCATCCGCATCCATAGGTATTCACACCTCTGTATTTGAACCCATACACGGCTCTTATCCGCAAGCAGCAGGAAAAAATATTGCTAATCCATTGGCTACCATTCTCTCGGCAGCATTGATGTTCGAATATGCTTTTGAAATGATGGAAGAAGGCGCATTGATTCGCGAAGCAGTAGAAGCATCTATGGCAGCTAAAATAGTTACGGAAGATATTGCAGGTGAGGGGAAAGCCTATTCAACTTCAGAAGTTGGTGAGTGGATTGTTGCTTATATTAATAAGAAATAGTACATTTGCAGCAAATTCAAACAAACAATTTTCATGGCTCCACTAAACTCAACATTCAAGGTATTTTCAGGCACAAACAGTCGATACCTTGCAGAAAAAATATGCCAAAGTCTAAACTCTCCGCTCGGAAATATGATTATAGAACATTTTGCCGACGGAGAGTTTGCCGTTTCATACGAAGAATCCATCCGTGGTCAGTACCTCTATCTCATTCAATCTACCTTTCCCAATTCAGATAATTTGATGGAGTTATTACTGATGATAGATGCTGCTAAAAGAGCCTCTGCTTATAAAATTATTGCCGTTATTCCCTATTTTGGCTGGGCGCGTCAAGATAGAAAAGATAAGCCAAGAGTTTCTATAGGTGCTAAATTAATAGCCGACTTATTGAGCGTTGCAGGCGTTGACAGGGTTATCACCATGGATTTACATGCTGACCAAATCCAAGGATTTTTTGATGTACCGGTTGATCATTTGTATGCTTCACGAATTTTTATACCTTATATAAAATCACTAAAACTCGAAAATTTAGTCATAGCCTCACCTGATGTTGGCGGTACCAAACGAGCCGGAACTTATTCTCGCCATTTGGGTGCACCTATGGTGATTTGTCATAAAGCACGCGAAAAAGCCAATGTAGTTGGTGAAATGCGTATTATTGGTGATGTTGAAGGTATGGACGTAATCATTGTGGATGATATGATTGATACGGGCGGTACACTTTGTAAAGCAGCAGACTTAATGGTAGAAAATGGAGCCAACTCTGTTCGCGCTATGGTAACACATGGTGTGATGTCGGGAAAAGCCGCTGAAAGAATTATGGGATCAGCTCTACAGGAAATTGTCTTTACTGACTCCATTCCTTTCGACTTAGAAAAATGCCCAAAAGTTAAAATACTGAGCTGTGCAGAAATGTTTGCAGATACAATTGAACGTGTACAAGCACATCGTTCTATTTCTGAAACATATATTATTAAATAAAAAACAATTATAATGGAATATCCAAGTTTACAAAATAAATTAATCATGCCCGAATATGGGCGCAATATTCAACACATGGTACAGTATGCCGTCGGGATAGAAGATCGTGAAGAACGTACCCGCTGTGTGAATACGATTATCAATATCATGGGTAATCTTTTTCCCTACCTGAGGGATGTCAATGATTTCAAACATAAACTATGGGATCACGTAGCCATCATGTCCGATTTCAAATTAGATATCGACTATCCTTACGAGATTGTAAAAGAAGAAAACCTACATACGCCTCCTGAAAAAATTCCGTATAAAACCAACAAAATGCGCTATCAGCATTATGGAATTACGTTGGAGAAAATGATTGAAAGGGTTGCAGATTATGAAGAAGGAGATGAACGCAATGAGTTGATTCGCCTGATTGCCAATCAAATGAAAAAGTGTTTTCTGACTTGGAATAAAGAAATTGTCGATAATAAAAAAATCTTTGAAGATTTAAAAGAACTATCCAACGGTAAATTAGATTATACGGATGATTCTTTCCGATTGGTGGAATCGAGGGACGTACTTCATGCCGGCAAGAAAAACAAACCCAAAAGAAAATAAGATGGCATCATTTGTTATCAAAGGAAAGCAGAAATTAGCCGGTGAAATTATTCCTCAAGGAGCTAAAAATGAAGCGCTGCAAGTTATCTGTGCTGTCCTTTTGACAAATGAACGCGTTACCATCCACAATATTCCGGATATCATTGACGTCAATAATCTGATTGAATTATTGGCTGATATGGGCGTTACTGTGCAGCGACTCAACAGGCACAGCTATAGCTTTCAGGCTGACCATATCAATTTAGATTACCTGCATACGCCGGAGTTCTATGCTAAAAGTGCTTCTTTACGCGGTTCCGTGATGATAGTCGGGCCCCTGACAGCGAGATTCGGAAAGGCATTGATACCTCAGCCGGGAGGTGATAAAATTGGACGCAGAAGATTAGATACACATTTTATCGGTATTCAAAAATTAGGTGCTGATTTCAAATATGATCCGGAACACAAAGTCTATGAGATCAAGGCGGAAAAACTTACCGGGACTTACATGCACTTGGATGAAGCCTCTGTGACGGGTACCGCTAATATCCTCATGACGGCGGTGCTTGCAGCAGGAACAACCACTATTTACAATGCCGCTTGCGAACCTTATTTGCAACAATTATCCAAGATGTTGAATCGCATGGGCGCCAATATTACAGGCGTTGGTTCTAATCTGTTGACGATAGAAGGCGTGAAGCAACTGCATGGCTGCGAACACACCATCTTGCCGGATATGATTGAGATTGGCAGTTTTATCGGATTGGCAGCCATGACCGGTTCAGCAATCACCATTAAAAATGTTTCTTATGATGCCTTGGGTATTATTCCGGATAGTTTCAGAAAACTCGGCATCCAATTAGAAAGGCGAGGAGATGATATTTTTGTTCCCAAACAACCTTCTTATACCATCGAGTCTTTTATTGACGGGTCTATCATGACTTTGGCGGATGCACCCTGGCCCGGCTTGACACCCGACTTGCTGAGTGTCTTTTTGGTGGTAGCTACTAAAGCCAAAGGCAGCGTTTTAATCCATCAAAAAATGTTTGAAAGCCGCTTGTTTTTTGTCGATAAACTCATCGACATGGGCGCACAGATTATTTTATGTGATCCTCATCGGGCTACTGTTATCGGACAAGGAGAAAATTTGAATCTGCGGGCTGCTAAAATGACTTCGCCGGATATTCGTGCCGGTATCGCTTTGTTGATTGCTGCTTTATCTGCCGAAGGCACCAGCATCATCGACAATATTGATCAAATCGACAGGGGGTATCAGGACATCGATATCAGGCTAAGGGCATTGGGCGCTCAGATAGAGCGTATTGAAACCTCCTGACATGGATATCGAAAAGCAAATTGGCTTTAAAGCAATCGGCATTTATATTTTTATCATCTTGATGATTGGCTCAGCTTTGCTTTATGGCAATAAGCTCAAACAACAGATCCATCATTTACGGGCAAGCATTACAGCACAACAAGATGTATTGGAATTAACCCACGAATTGGTATCAGAAACCGGTCATTTATTGTTACAGACCGCTCCCTACCTCAACACGCAGGATTCAGTACTCATTACCCATTTCGAACAAGAGGTGCAAAAAATCGACGCTTTAATCAAAGTGCTGATTGAGAAGAATGATAACAGCACCCAAGAATTGAAGCAACTCAGCATGTTGCTGAGCAAACAGTCGATTAATATGCGTAATCTGCAAGCTAATTTGACGAAAGAAAATCCACTCAACTATTTTCAATCTTTTCAAAAACAACTGCAAATTTTAGAGTCGGAATTTAAAGAAATTACCCGTTTAGAGCAAGATACCATCATCAAGACTGCCGACCGCAAGCGGTTCTTTCAAAGGCTGAGAGAAGCTTTCAGCGCAAAAATAGACACCACGCTGATCATCTATAATCCCAAGGTTGATACCCTGCAAATCCTGCGTTCAGATTCTCTGACCATCTTGACAGAAGTGGATTCGATTGTACAAATTGCCGGTCTGCAATACGAACAAAACATCCATAACATCAGGCTGCAAATCGATCAGTTCATCCAAGCAGATCGTAAAATATCTACGGAAATCTCCAATTTATTGATTCAAATTTACAATCAAACGCTAAGATCTATCCAAAACACCATCAATCAAAGTGAAATTGTCATCATCAAAAATTATATGATGTTGGTGGTTGGAGGAATTACAGTGTTGGTATTGGTTTTAATTTTGATCGTTTTGATTGTTTTCGATGTAAACAAAGGCAAACGAGCCAAAGAGAAATTAAAACAAGTCATGGAAACCCGCCATCAGCTGTTGTTGGCTGTTTCACATGACATCAAAACGCCGCTGAACACCATCAGTGGATATTTGGAGTTAGAACAAACTGAAGCACCACAACATCTTAAATCCCCTCATCTCAAGCCCATGCAAAATGCAGTCGGTCACATACATGCGCTACTGGAGAATTTACTGCATTTTTCAAGCTTGGAACAGGGTGAACTAAAGATCTCTGTGTCCACCCTCCATACCAAGCACTTGGCAGATGAACTGCAAGCCTGGTTTACGCCTCTTGCTCAACAGAAAAAATTAGATTTGCAATTCGATTGTGCAGGGGATTATATCATTCAAACTGATGTGCTCAAGCTTAAACAGATTTGTACGAACATCATTTCCAACGCCATCAAATATACTACGAAAGGATGGGTACGGGTCGCAACGGAAGTTCAAAATTCAGTTTTTACTTTGATAGTTACCGATACAGGCGCAGGCATTCCTGCCGACAAAATAGAAACTATCTATCAAGCTTTTGTGCGCATTGAAGCAAACAATACCCTCTCAGAAGGAAGTGGTGTAGGTATGTATGTCGTTAAAGGCTTGGTTGATTTGCTTCAAGGCACCATCTCCATTGACTCAGAAGTCCGGAAAGGCACTACCATGCGGGTTGACATACCTGTTAAGCCGATAAACAAGAAAGTTCCACAAGGAATAAAAGGAATAGTAGTTTTTGAGGATGATGAAACCTTGAAAACTGTAGTAGAAGCAATGGTCCGAAAATTAGGACACCAAGTCGTGAGTCAAGATTACAATCTCATCATCACGGATATGGAGATGAACAAACTTTCAGGCACGGATGTGCTCCAAGGTCATCCCGACATACCGGTGATATTGATGTCCGGTCGTACAGATTTTACCACTGAGCAAGCTATTCAACTCGGTTTTGCAGGCTATCTTCTAAAGCCTTTCAACATACATGATCTAAGGCAGCTTATTGGTGAAGGAGAAACACAAGTCGCAGATGATTTTATGGTAGAAGATGATGAAGAAATCATGCAGGTATTTCGTCAATCTGCCCTTGAAAACCAGCAAAAGCTAAAACAGATGTTGGATTTGAGAAACTTCAAACAAGCCCAAGCGATTTGTCACCGGATGCTGCCCATGTTTGCACAATTAGGCTTTCCGACAGAAGCTCTGAAACGCATGGATGTAAGTCGCGGTAAGCTTTACCAAGGATGGATGAAAGATGTGCAAGCCATCATCGACATCAAAGTTTAATGCCGTAAAGGTGCATTTTGTTGTAGAGTGTTTTTCTATCTATCTGAAGCAGTTTGGCAGCTAAAGTTTTATTTCCTCTTGCCTGCTGTAAAGCCTTTTGTATCTGCTCAGCTTCATTTTCAGGATGCAAAGCTAAATGCGTAGTTTCACTTTGATCCAACCGGATCATACTCATATCATCTGCATGAATGACATCTTCATTGGCAAACAAAACCATGCGGCGTATTGTATTGCGCAATTCCCTGAGGTTGCCTCTCCAAGGGTGACTTTCCAAGATTTTCAGGGCTTCGGGCGTAAAGCCACGTATATCTTTATCCATTTCATGATTCGCCTGCTGCAAAAAGCCTTTGGCAAAAACGGGGATATCCGCTACCCGCTCCCTCAACGGCGGAACCGCAATAGCCAATTCATTCAGACGATGGTATAAATCTTCCCTGAACCTGCCTTCCTCAATGGCTTGTTCCAAGTTTTCATTGGTAGCAGCTAAGATGCGTACATCTACCGGAATATCTTTGGCGGAGCCTACCGGCCTGACCTTTTGTTCCTGCAAAGTCCGCAACAGCTGCACCTGCACCTCATAAGGCAGATTTCCGATTTCATCCAAAAAGACTGTACCACCGGAGGCAGTGACAAATACGCCTTCTTTATCATGTATGGCGGAAGTAAACGAACCCTTCAAGTGACCGAAAAATTCGCTCGGAGCCAACTCTTTGGACAAACTGCCACAATCGACGGCTATAAAGGGTTTAGCAGCACGTTTACTGTTTTGATGTATCATCTTGGCGATATACTCCTTACCGGTACCGCTTTCTCCTAAAATTAAAACTGACAAGCGCGTTGGAGCTACCTTCAAGACTTGCCGGTACATTTGTTTGGCTACAGCACTCGTTCCCATAATCATGCTATCGCCGGAGGCTAATTGTCGTACTGCCTGTTTTGCCTCCGGTTTCTTAGCCAAAGCCTGTTCTATCTTTTCTTTTAAAATAGAAGGCACAAGCGGCTTCTCCAAATAATCAAAAGCTCCCAATTTCATGGCTAACACAGCGCTTTGAATGCCTCCATAGCTTGTCATGACAATCACCGGCATATTCATTTTCTGACTGCGTATCCATTGCAGCAGCATGATGCCATCTCCATCAGGCAATTGCAAGTCAGTGAGGACAATATGGATTACTTCTTCCTTTAATACAGGATAGGCAGCCTGCAAACCGGAGCAATACGAAACTGCGAAACCATTTCTTTGAAACCATTTTTGCAGCATCATGCCGAATGCCGTATCATCTTCTACTATCAGGATATGTTTTTGCATATGGGGGCAAAGATAGTGATATTTCTTAGGAAAAATATGGTGATAAAATTGATTGTAAAATTAAAAATCCCCCGCAACCGCTTACGAGGGATTTTACTTTATCAGATATCTATTGCACAGTTAAGGTTTAAGTCTCACTTTCGTCAGAAATTTGCAAAATTATCTCTTACGAAC
>CAZOUH010000015.1:8907-13591 GCA_964582935.1 uncultured Paludibacter sp. | reverse complement strand
CTTTATAAACTTTAAGAACTTTACAAACTTTCAAACTTTACAAACTTTCAAACTTTACAAACTTTCAAACTTTACAAACTTTCAAACTTGATAAACTTTTCAAACTATATAAAAATATGAAACAAAAAGCAGACATTGGATTAATTGGTTTAGCTGTGATGGGCGAAAATTTAGTGTTGAACATGGAGAGCAAAGGCTATACGGTAGCCGTGTTTAACCGAACAGTAGAAAAAGTGGATAAATTCATTGCCGGTCGTGGAGCAGGAAAGAACTTCATCGGAGCACATTCTATCAAAGAGTTGTGCGATTCTTTGGAGAAACCGCGCAAAGTAATGATGTTGGTGAAAGCCGGTAAACCCGTTGATGATTTTATTGAACTGCTGCTTCCACATTTGGAAGAGGGCGATATCATCATTGATGGCGGAAATACGCATTTCCCGGATACGGTTCGTCGTACCAAATACGTTGAAAGCAAAGGTTTATTATATATCGGTACCGGTGTTTCAGGCGGTGAAGAAGGCGCTTTATTAGGACCTTCCATCATGCCCGGTGGTTCGCCGGCTGCTTGGGAACATGTAAAAGACATCTTCCAATCCATTGCTGCCAAGGTTGAAGATAATGTACCTTGCTGCGATTGGGTAGGGGAGGATGGTGCCGGTCACTTTGTGAAAATGGTGCACAATGGTATAGAGTACGGGGATATGCAAATCATCAACGAAGCTTATCATATCATGAAAGATTTGATGGGTATGAATGCTGATGAGATGCATGAGGTTTTTAAAGAATGGAACAAAGGCGATTTAGACTCTTATCTCATTGAGATTACACGCGATATTTTGGCTTTCAAAGATGAAGATGGCGAAGCTTTGGTAGAAAAGATCTTAGACACTGCCGGTCAGAAAGGTACCGGAAAATGGACAGGCATCACCGCTTTGGATTTGGGTATTCCATTAACTTTGATTGGTGAAGCTGTGTTCTCTCGTTGCCTATCAGCACAGAAGGACATACGCGTAAAAGCATCTAAAGTGTTGAGCGGTCCCACCAAAAACTTTATCGGAGACAAGACAGCGTTTATTGCAGATTTGAAAGATGCAGTTTTCGCATCAAAAATTATCTCTTATGCACAAGGCTACGATTTGATGATGGAAGCTGCCAAAGAATACAATTGGCATTTGAACTATGGTGGTATCGCCTTAATCTGGCGCGGTGGTTGCATCATCCGCTCTGCTTTCTTAGGCGATATAAAGAAGGCATTCGATAAGAATCCTGCTTTGAAGAATCTATTATTAGATCCTTATTTCAAAGAGAAAATAGAACAAGCACAAGTCGGTTGGCGCAGGGTAGCTGCTGCTGCCATCATGAATGGCATTCCGGTGCCGGCACTGACTTCTGCCCTCAACTATTTTGATGGTTTCAGGAGCGAGAGATTGCCGGCTAATTTACTTCAAGCCCAGCGCGACTACTTCGGTGCACACACCTATGAGCGCATCGACAAGCCACGCGGTGAGTTCTTCCATACCAATTGGACAGGCAGAGGAGGCGATACAGCCTCTACAACATATGAGGTGTAGAGAAAGCCCCCTAAATCCCCCGATAGGGGGACTTTTTCCTGCAAATGTATCAGCATTGTACACCCTAACTCCCCTTGGTCATTGAGCGAAGTCGAAATATGGAGGGGGTAGGGGTGTCATACCCCCCAAGGGAACCCTCAATTCCGGAATTTATTTGATTAAAATTGTGCAAGACAATCTGTCTGTGATGAGGAAGTTCGTCAAAAAATAAGCTAATAAGGTAATTTTTTTGTGTAATAAATCTTTTGCTACTAAACTTGTTCCCTAAGAAAATAAGGTGCTAAATAAGGTTTCCTCTGTGCAACTCCGTACTCAACTCCGTGCTACTCTGTGCTACCCTAACCAATCACCAATCACCAATCACCTGTTCTTTCCAACTTTATAAACTTTATAAACTTTCCAACTTTATAAACTATAATCTCAGCGCAACTCCGTGCCACTTCAAACCCGGAGATCGGAACCCGCAACCCGCGAACTCAATACTGCTCCTCCTCATTCGGAAACGCTCCCGATTTCACATCTGCAGAATATTGTTTGAGGGCATGGTCCATTACGGCTTCCAAATTGGCATATCTTCTTAGAAAACGAGGGGAGAAATCATTGTTTAATCCCAACATATCGTGAATCACCAACACCTGACCATCCACACCGCCACCTGCACCAATACCTATAATGGGAATGGTCAACTCGGAAGCAATGCGCTCGGCTAACTTGGCAGGAATTTTTTCCAACACAATGGCAAAACAACCGATTTCTTCCAACAGATGCGCATCACGAATGAGTTTTTCGGCTTCTTCATCTTCTTGTGCCCTGACAGCATAAGTACCGTATTTGTTGATGGATTGGGGCATCAAACCCAAATGTCCCATCACCGGAATACCGGCACTCAACACCCGTTTAATTGATTCCGCAACTTCTTCGCCGCCTTCCATTTTCAGACAGTCGGCATGGGTTTCTTTCATGATCCTGATGGCAGAAGTAATGGCTTCGCGCGAATTGCCCTGGTATGAACCGAAAGGCATATCTACTACAACCAGAGCACGCTTCACACCGCGTACCACCGATTTAGCCAAAAATATCATCTGATCCAACGTGATGGGCAAAGTGGTTACATTGCCACACATCACATTAGAAGCTGAATCACCAACAAGAATCACATCAATGCCGGCACGATCCACTATGCTGCCCATGGTGTAATCATAGGCAGTGAGCATGCTGATTTTCTCGCCCCTTTTTTTCATTTCCACCAAACGCTGGGTGGTTACCTTACGTACGTTTTCAAGATGTACAGACATATTTTTTAAAATGAATGATATGCTTATAAATAATAATTATACCCGCAAATTTACATGATAATTTCCAATTTACACCCGAATAGTTGAAAATTGATAGATTTTTCCGCTTTTATTGCAACGTATTAGGACTTATATACGTCATTTTGAACGAAGACAATTTTTCTATTTTTTATTGAAAGACCATACAATTAATTGGACTTTTGTACGTTGAAACTTTGTATTCGTAAATGTTTGGCAATTTTTCATTGTTTACTTTAAAAATTGTACTTTTGCACCTCGAAATTTAGAAGCGTATGGTGAGATTCAACTCCGGTCTATTAGAAAAAAATATTTTTTCCAAATTTGTTGCGATGAAATACCTGCCACGGTGGATCGTACTCTTTGCTGACGTTCTGCTGTGTGTGGTGGCATTTCTGATTTCTATTTTGATTGCAGAAAAAATTCGTTTCAGTCCTTCTCATACTATTGTAAGCAGTGATTTTTGGCGGATTACGATCGTCATGACCTTACAAATCTTGTTGTTTTGGGCGTTTCATACTTATTCGGGAGTCTTGCGTTATTCAAGCTTCGTGGATACTGTTAAGATATTATTCTCAATTGTCATCAATATATTCGTCCTGTTCCTTGTCAATATGATCTTGACTTTCTTGTCTAAAGGTTTGTTGGTGTATTATTCTGAATTGGTGGTTTACGGTGTGTTATCGTTTTTGTTCCTCTTGATGATCAGGCTGTTAATCAAAACTACTTATGATTACCTGACACAAAGAGGCGATTACTTGACACCCGTGATGATTTACGGTACTAAATCTGCCGCAATCGGCATTGCTAAAATGTTGATGTCGGAACAAGTAGGTTCAAAATACAAGTTGGTGGGTTTTATTGATGATGACAAAAATGCCAGCGAGAAAATGATTATGGGTGTTAAGGTCTATCTGATGAATGATGAGACACTTAAAAAAACCATCATCAAAAAATGTAAATCCATCATTGTCTCTCCTACGAAATTAAATGAAGCAGATGCATCCAATGCGTTGGAGAAATTTATTGATAATGATTTGACCGTCTTATCATTGCCTCCCATGAATATTTGGAAGAATGATATCCCCAATATCGGAGAAATGAGATCCATTCCTATTGAAAATTTATTGGAAAGACCCCAAATCAACATCTCTACCAATAATATCGCTTCTCAATTGAAAGATAAGGTCGTATTGGTAACCGGTGCTGCAGGATCTATCGGTAGCGAAATAGCAGTGCAGGTGTTGAAATATGATATCAGTTTGTTGGTGTTGCTGGATCATGCTGAATCACAAATGCATGATTTAAAACTTGATTTACAGGAGGAATATCCTGATAAAAATGTAACGGTATTTTTGGGCGATGTACGTTACAAAGAACGCATGGAGTACATGATGGATTTGTATCGACCTGATATCATTTATCATGCAGCTGCATATAAGCATGTGCCCATGATGGAAGATTATCCTGTGGAAAGTGTGATGGTCAATGTGCTTGGAACTAAAGTGCTGGCTGATTTGGCACTGAAATATAGGGTAGAGCGATTTGTGATGGTGTCAACCGATAAAGCTGTCAATCCTACCAATGTGATGGGAGCATCCAAACGAATAGCGGAAATTTATGTACAATCTCTGTTTCGTAAGTTGAATGCTACTACAAATGGGGATACCACCAAATTTATTACCACCCGTTTTGGTAATGTGTTGGGATCAAGTGGTTCCGTGATTCCTTATTTTAAAAAACAAATTGAGCGCGGCGGACCAATTACTGTAACTCATCCGGAGATTATTCGTTATTTCA
>CAZOUH010000015.1:0-8807 GCA_964582935.1 uncultured Paludibacter sp. | reverse complement strand
ATTGAGCGCGGCGGACCAATTACTGTAACTCATCCGGAGATTATTCGTTATTTCATGACAATTCCTGAAGCTTGCGTGTTGGTGCTTGAAGCGGGTTCCATGGGAAATGGAGGTGAAATTTATATCTTTGATATGGGTAAGCCCGTCAAGATATTAGATTTAGCACGCAAAATGATTCGGTTGGCCGGATTTGTTCCGGAGCAAGATATTAAAATTGTATTTACAGGATTGCGACCAGGTGAAAAACTGTACGAAGAACTGCTGAATAAAAAAGAACATACGCAGAAAACACATCACCCGAAAATAATGATCGCTAATGTGCAGCAATATGATTACGATAAAATTTCTATCTTGATAGATAAATTGATCAATTACGGCAAGCTGAACAAAGACTATCTAACAGTTTCGACCATGAAAAAGATTGTTCCTGAATTCAAGAGTAAAAATTCGCAATACGAGCGTTTGGACATATGATTTCAATTGAACAGTTAAGTGTCGAATTCGGCAGTACTCCCTTGTTTGATAATATTGGCTTTCTTATCAATCCAAAAGAAAAAATTGCTTTGGTAGGAAAAAATGGTGCCGGCAAAACAACTTTATTGAAGTTGATTGCCGGTAAAATGTCACCAACGCACGGACGAATCGCTCTTCCAAAGGATTTGACCATTGGCTATCTCCCGCAACACATGATTCATAACGAAGGTACTACGGTGTTAGAAGAAACCGAAAAAGCCTTTGAGCACATCAATACATTGCAACTTGAAATAGAATCTTTGGGATTGGAGTTGGCGGCTCGAACCGACTACGACAGTGAGGACTATCATCGCATCATCGATAAACTCAGCTATGCACAAGAATACCTGCAAATCATCAATCAGGGAAACTACCAGGCTGAAATAGAAAAAACTTTGATTGGATTGGGGTTTAACCGTACTGATTTTGACAGACCTTGTGCCGAGTTCAGCGGTGGATGGAGGATGCGCATCGAATTGGCAAAAATAATTTTACAACAGCCTGATGTGCTCTTGCTCGATGAACCAACCAATCATTTAGACATCGAATCGATACAATGGTTGGAAAGTTTTCTTGTCAATGCCAATAGTGCGGTGGTGTTGGTCTCGCACGACCGGGCTTTTATAGATGCAGTAACCACCAGAACCATAGAAATTTCTCTCGGGAGAATATATGATTATCAGGTCAATTATTCTAAATATGTTGAATTGCGTAAAGAGCGTTATGAACAGCAAATGCGTGCCTATGAGAATCAACAGAAAATGATTCAGGATACCGAGCTGTTTATAGGACGTTTTCGAGCGAAAGCGTCCAAAGCCATTCAGGTACAATCGCGTGTCAAGCAGTTGGAGAAGTTAGAAAGGATTGAGGTGGACCTTGAAGATCATTCCAAAATGAACCTGAAGTTCCCACCTGCTCCACATTCAGGCATCATCCCCGTTGAAATAGAACATCTGTCGAAAGCCTACGGCGATAATTTGGTACTTGATAATATCGGCTTGATAATCAACAGGGGAGAGAAAGTTGCTTTTGTCGGTAAAAACGGAGCCGGTAAAAGTACCTTGGTGAAATGTATCATGCAGGAAATTTCCTTTTCCGGAAAATTGAAACTCGGTCACCAGGTTAAAATAGGTTACTTCGCTCAAAATCAAGCTTCTTTATTGGATGAAAACCTGACAGTTTTTGAAACCATTGATTATGTTGCCGTGGGTGATATCCGGACAAAAATACGGGATATCTTAGGAGCTTTTATGTTTGGTGGCGAGGCTTCCGATAAAAAAGTAAAAGTGTTGTCGGGTGGCGAACGCTCTCGCCTTGCCATGATAAAACTATTGCTTGAGCCTGTCAATTTGCTGATTCTCGATGAGCCGACCAATCATTTGGATATGCGTTCCAAAGATGTGCTGAAAGAGGCGATCAAAGCATTCACCGGTACGGCAATCATCGTATCGCACGATCGTGAGTTTTTGGATGGATTGGTGGATAAGGTGTATGAATTCAGTCATAAAAAAGTCAGGGAGCATATTGGTGGAATTTATGATTTTCTTCATCATAAGAAAATAGAAAATCTGCAAGAGCTTGAGATGAATACGCTTCGCTCGAAAGCATCACGGAACCGGGATGTCCATCCGGAAGAAAAGAGTTTTTCTGATAATAAATTAAGTTATGAAGCACGCAAGGAACAAAATAAAAAGATCAGAAAGGCGGAACGTGATGTGTCGGAGTTGGAAACACAGATTGAAAAATTAGAAGCAGCACTGCATGCCATGCAAACAGCCTTACAAGATCCTGAAAAAGCTTCTGACAGTGATTTCATCCTGAAATTGCACCAAAAGCAACGGAAGATGGATCAGAAACTGTACGAATGGGAAATTTTGACGGAAACACTTGAAAATTTGAAAATT
The DNA here is from genome assembly GCA_964582935.1 of uncultured Paludibacter sp. GTDB lineage: Bacteria > Bacteroidota > Bacteroidia > Bacteroidales > Paludibacteraceae > Paludibacter. The sequence continues at coordinate 6,390 of CAZOUH010000015.1, read as the reverse complement.
GAATGATATGTCCGGTACCTTGTTTCTTTTTCCTACGCACTTAGGCGATACCGAATTGTCGCAGATACTTCCTGCCTTCAATATTGAATTGATAGCGCGCATCCAATATTTCATTGTGGAAGATATTCGTTCGGCGCGCCGCTTCTTGAAGAAGTGCAACAACAACATCAATATTGATAAGCTGCATTTTTTTGAATTGAACAAGCGCACGGAACCCACTACCATGCACTCGTTTATCCAACCTTTGTTGGCGGGCAATGACATGGGTATTATTTCCGAAGCGGGATGTCCTGCGATAGCCGACCCGGGAGCAGATTTTGTGTCTATAGCCCATCAGCATAATATCCGGGTTATTCCTTTAATTGGTCCGTCTTCTATCTTGTTAGCTTTGATAGCGTCGGGTTTCAACGGACAAAGTTTTGCTTTCAACGGATACCTGCCCATCCCCAAAAATGAAAAATCGGATGTGCTTAAAAAACAAGAGCGAAGGATTTATACAGAAAACCAGACGCAAATTTATATTGAGACACCTTATAGAAATAGGCAGACTTTTGCCGATATTTTGCAAATCTGTAAACCTGAAACCAAATTATGCGTAGCTGCCGATTTGACTTTGCCATCCGAATACATTCAAACGAAAACCATCAATGCCTGGCAAAAGGAAACGCCGGAATTAAACAAAAGACCTTGTGTATTTGTTCTGTATAAATAATAAATGCGCAAATTAGCGTATTTTGTGCAGTCACTGGATTATTATGATTATCTTTGTCTCCGTTCACTTATAGTGGGGTGATTAGACCAACTCTCTATTTACATCATTTATACACATTCATGGCAACTTATAACGAAATCCATCTTCCACATCAGACATTAAAATCCTTGATTGATAATGCTGTCCATTCTTTCTCTGCATGTCCGTCTGTCTCTTTTGTGTCGGGAAAGCCGATTACTTATGCTCAATTGGGACAAGAGATAGACAGAATAGCTGATTTGATGTATTCTTATGGATTGAAAGCAGGCGATAAAGTCGCTTTGTTCAGCCACAACATGCCCAACTGGGTTATTGCTTTTTTTGCCGTTGTAGCCAAAGGTTTGATTATTGTGCCCGTTTTACCCGATTTTACTGCCGATGAAACCAAAAATGTGTTGGAGCATGCTGAGGTTAATGCCTTGTTTGTCAGTGACCGGCTATACCCCCGCGTAAAAGACCATCAGATTTCCACTTTAAAGACCATCATCAAGTTGGATGATTTCTCATTGATTCATAGTGCCGAAAAGATTAGGCAGAAAAAAGCAGATGAAGTTGATATACATGAAGATGACTTGGCAGCTATCATCTACACTTCAGGAACTACGGGGCGGTCGAAAGGTGTGATGCTGACCCATAAAAATATGGTTCATGTGGCAGCTTCTTCTTATCATATGTTTAAAATACATCATGATGATGTTTTCTTGTCTTTTCTGCCACTTTCTCATACGTATGAAAATGCCATAGGCATGCTGTACCCCATCATGTATGGTGCATCTATTTATTATTTGGAGAAACCGCCTACCGCTGCGGCTTTATTGCCTGCATTGAGTAAAATTCGTCCTACGGTCATGATGTCGGTTCCATTGATTATGGAAAAGATATACAAATCACAGATACAGGGTAAGTTTGCTAAAAACAAATTCTCACGGATGATTTATAAAACACCTGTTTTCAGGTTTTTGATTCATAGAATTGCCGGTAAAAAACTATATCAAACTTTTGGCGGCAGGTTGAACTTTTTCGGCATAGGCGGAGCCAAATTGGATGTGCGTGTGGAGCGCTTCTTGAAAGAAGCAAAGATGCCGTATGCCATTGGTTACGGGCTGACTGAGGCAGCACCTTTGCTTGCCGGAGCGGGACCCAATCAAACCAAACTCCATTCTACCGGTTTTGCCTTAAAAGAAGTTGAATTAAAAATCAATGAGCCTGATGAAAGGGGCGTTGGCGAAATATGGGCGAAAGGACCCAATGTCATGCTGGGTTACTACAAAAACCCCACAGATACGGAAGAGGTATTGACAGAAGATGGTTGGCTGCGTACCGGCGACTACGGTTTTTTAGATAAGCGCAACAGATTGTACATCAAAGGCAGGATGAAAAATACCATCATCGGCGCAGGTGGCGAGAATATCTATCCGGAAGACATAGAATCCGTGATCAATAACAATCAATATGTGATAGAATCATTGGTTGTGGAGGAAGATGGTTTTTTAGTCGCTAAAGTCTTGTTAGACATCGAAGCCATTGAAAAGCATTACGAAAATTTAAAAAATATCATTGAAGAAAAGAAACTTCAATACCACGAATGGATGGGGAATTTCACCCAAGAAATCAACGAAAAACTGAATAAATTTTCAAAATTGAAACGGGTGGACGTGATGGACGCTCCTTTTGAGAAAACAGCTTCTCAGAAGATCAAGAGATTTTTATACAGTAAAACAGCGGCTAAAAATACAACTAAGAAAACTGATTGAATCTTTTATTGATTTCCTTGTCCATCTCTTTTTCTTTCAAAGATTGGCGTTTGTCGTGCTTCTTTTTACCTTTTGCAAGCCCAATCACGAGCTTTGCTAATCCTTTCTCATTGATAAATAAACGGATGGGAATGATGGTCAATCCGGTTTCTTTAGTAGCCCGACTCAGTTTATTCAACTCCTTCCTGTTGAGTAACAACTTCCTGTCGCGACGGACATCATGGTTGTTATACGTGCCAAAGAAATAAGCAGCAATGTGTAAATTCTTCACCCACAACTCATTGTTGATAAACACGCAGTAAGTATCCGTCAGCGATGCCTTGCCATCGCGCAATGACTTGATTTCAGTTCCAAATAACTGTATGCCGGCTGTGTAACGGTCAATGATTTCGTAATCGAACGTTGCTCGCTTGTTTTTAATTGATATGTTGGCAGCACGATGCATTTTTTCTTTTCTCTTAATCGGGTACAAAACTACAGCTTTTTTCTTTATATTTCCTTACATTCCTCTTTTTCTTGTATAATAAGGTTTTTCGGAAAAAAACTTGTAAATTTGCTACATCTTCTTACACGAAAGGAAGAAAATGAATTTCTTGCTCATAAACAAAGAAAATAAATATGTGGCAAGTTGAATGAACACGAGTAATACATACAATTTTTTGTAGATGGAAAGCTTACTACCTGGAAATCAAAATTGATTCAAGGTCATTATGTAGATCCGCCATTCAACTCAGTTAAATTATTAAAACTATGTCGTCTGAAATTAAATTAAATATTGTGGGATTGGTCTATAATCAGAATGTAGCCGGCACTTACGGTTTGGTGTTGGCAGAAGAAAACGGGAAACGACGATTTTCTGTCATGATTGGAGAGCCGGAAGCGCAATCCATAGCTTTGCATATGAATAAGAAAAAATCTCCCCGCCCTTTAACCCATGATTTAATTCTTACGCTGTTGAGCGTATTCGGCACTAAATTAGAAAAAGTTGTGATTTATGATATGGTCAACGATATTTTTTATGCAGAATTACATTTGAAAAAAGGAGAAACTTCCATGGTGGTCGATTCCCGGACGTCAGATGCCATTGCCCTGGCTGTCAGGGCGGAATGTGGAATTTTCATCAAAGAAAAAATCATGGATATCGTCAGCGTTGAAATTGAACCTTCAGAATTGGAAAAACACACCAAGAACCGCGTTACGGAAGTTGTTAAGCCTGACGAATTGACTGCTGAAGAGTTGGAAATGCTTCCTGTGAAAGATTTGGAAGAACTTTTAAACATAGCGGTGAGTGAAGAAAAATACGAGTTGGCAGTCAACCTTCGTGATACAATCAAAAGAAAAAAGAATGCTTGAAAAAACATCTTGTTTTACTTGCCGGATTCAAAAGAAAATAGTACTTTAGCGTGATTTTTTTTGAAAAATATAAATACATCAGATGATCAATCCAGACAGAATTATTAAGGTGAATATTGACGAAGAAATGAAGTCTTCGTACATTGATTATTCAATGTCAGTAATAGTATCTCGTGCACTGCCGGATGTGCGAGACGGACTTAAACCGGTACATCGACGCGTGTTGTTTGGCATGAATGAATTGGGCAACAACTCGGACAAACCCCATAAAAAATCCGCCAGAATTGTCGGGGAGGTGATGGGTAAATACCACCCTCACGGTGACTCATCCATATACGGTACTTTGGTCAGAATGGCACAACCCTGGTCTATGCGCTATCCTTTGGTTGACGGCGAAGGAAACTTCGGATCTGTGGACGGTGATAACCCGGCAGCCATGCGTTATACTGAAGCGCGCCTGCGTAAGATAGCTGAAGAAATGCTGATTGACATCAACAAAGACACCGTTGATTTTCAATTAAACTTTGACGATACCATCAAAGAACCGGTGGTATTGCCGGCTCGCATTCCCAATCTGTTGGTCAACGGTTCGTCCGGTATCGCAGTGGGAATGGCAACCAATATGGCACCTCATAATCTATCTGAAGTGATTGATGCGACGGTAGCCTATATTGATAATAATGACATCGAAATTGCGGAATTGATTAAATACGTGAAAGCACCCGACTTTCCGACCGGAGGTACCATTTATGGATATGCCGGCGTGAAAGAGGCTTTCGAGACCGGACGAGGACGCGTAGTGATTCGTTCCAAAGTTGATATCGAAATAGATGGTTCTGACAGGGAAAAAATTGTAATCCATGAAATTCCTTATCAGGTGAATAAAGCGGATTTAATTCGCTCTATCGTTTCCTTGATTGAAGATAAACGCATTGAGGGCATCTCACACATCAACGATGAATCTGACCGTGACGGCATGCGCATCGTCATTGATATCAAGAGAGATGCAAACTCGGGTGTTGTCCTGAATACTTTGTATAAATATACTGCTCTACAATCTTCTTTCAGCGTCAATAACATTGCTTTAGTCAACGGAAGACCGCAAATGTTGAATCTGAAAGATCTTATTAAATACTTTGTAGATCATCGCCATGAGGTAGTTACCCGGCGTACGCAATTTGAATTGGCTGAAGCAGAAAAGCGTGCACACCTCTTAGAAGGTTTCATGATCATCTTGGACAATTTAGATGAAGCCATTCAAATCATACGCCATTCAAAAACGCCGGATGAGGCGCGCACCCGATTGATGGAGCGATTCGGATTATCGGAAATTCAATCCCGCGCTGTTGTTGAGATGCGCTTGCGTCAACTCACGGGGATGGAGCAAGATAAGTTGCGTGCTGAATACGAGGAAATGCTGAGTTTAATTGCCAAATTGAAAGAAATTTTGGCAAAGGTTGAGCTGCGCATGGCAATCATCAAAGATGAGTTGTTGGAGGTAAAAGCCAAATTTGGCGATGAGCGCCGTACTGATATTGTGTATGCTTCCGAAGAATTCAATCCTGAAGATTTTTACGCTGATGACGAAATGATCATCACTATTTCGAGATTTGGCTATATCAAGCGGACCGCTTTGGTGGAGTTCCGTGCACAGGGCAGGGGAGGAGTAGGTTCAAAAGGAAGCGATTCACGGGATGAAGACTTCATCGAATACATTTATCCGGCATCCATGCACAATACCATGTTGTTCTTTACGCAAAAAGGCAAATGCTATTGGTTGAAAGTCTATGAGATACCGGAAGGCAGCAAAAATTCCAAAGGCAGGGCGATTCAAAACCTGTTGAACATCGATTCTGACGATAAGGTCAATGCCTTTATCAGGGTGAAGGGGTTGGATGACCAAGAGTACATCAATTCTCACAATATCATTTTCTGTACAAAAAATGGAGTTGTGAAAAAGACTTTGTTGGAAGCCTATTCCCGTCCGCGCGTCAATGGTGTCAATGCCATTACCATCAGGGAAGATGACCAGGTGATTCAAGTGCGCCTGACAGATGGAGATGCCGAAATCATCATCGCCAACCGAAACGGACGCGCCATTCGTTTCCATGAATCTGCAGTACGTCCTATGGGCAGAACTGCTACCGGCGTAATCGGTATGAGGTTAGATGATGACGGACAGGATGAAGTAATCGGTATGATTTGTGTGCCGAAAGATTCCCACGATACTGTTATGGTGGTTTCTCAACAAGGTTACGGCAAGCGTACTTTGTTGGACGACGAAAATGGAGAACCTGTTTATCGCATTACCAACAGAGGTGGTAAAGGTGTTAAAACAATGAATATCAACGAAAGAACCGGCAAGCTCGTTGCCATCAAGAGCGTTAATGACGAGAATGACCTGATGATTATTAATGTGTCGGGAATAACCATTCGCTTGCATGTGGCAGATATACGCGTGATGGGCAGGGCTACACAGGGTGTTCGGTTAATCAACCTTGAAAAGCGGAACGATGAGATTGCCTCTGTATG